>NZ_JAENWL010000445.1 GCF_016650095.1 Clostridium sp.
CTTTTCTAACATTTTCAATTTGAATATCATTCTTTATAGCCTTAAATCTTGTAGTTATATCCATAGCCTCTATAGTTTTAATCTTTATGGCACTATATATCCAAGTGCTAGTTTTTGCTGCATCAAGCAATATTGTCCCAGCTTTAATATCTCCTAAGAATTTTTCTATGCTATCATATGGCAGTATTTCTACATTCGCCTTTTCAAGCTCAGCTCTAACTTCTGAATTAATTTTTCTATCATCGATAAACAAATAACACTTGTCCTTTGAAACCACACAATAAGATATTGTTAAAGGATTACATTTTACATCTCTAGCTCTAATGTTTAATAGCCACGCTATGTCATCGAGCCCCGATACTACATAATAGTCTGCCCCCATAGTCTTCATTTCCTTAACTATCCTATCAAGTTTTGATTGTCTTGACTCCCCTGCATATGCTTCATCATGTAAAACTACCTGACTGCAAGGTCTTTCTGGTTTGCCCTTCCAAATTATATCTATTAGGTCTTCATTAACTTCAAAAGTAAATTCACTACTTTCTAAAGCACTCTCGAGCCCTCTAAAGTATTCTACTGAAATAACCTTTCCATCAAACGCAATTTTTGATCCGCTATCAAGAGATTCCTTTAAAAATGCCTCAATAGTTGGAACTGCGCTCTCTCCCATTCTAAATAGAGTTACACCTGTATCTTTAAGTTGACTTTCTGCTTGCACGTAATATCTTCCATCCGTCCATAACCCGGCATCCGTAAGTGTTATAATTGCAGTACCAGCAGAGCCTGTAAATCCTGTTATATAGGTTCTAGCGGTATAATGTTCTGCTACATATTCACTTTGATGTGGATCTGAACTAGGTACTATGTACGCTTCTATGCCTCTTTCTCTCATCTGCTTTCTTAACTCTTCAATTCTCTCTTTTACGTTCATTATATTCACCTCATTAAAATGCAAGTAAACGCTTGCAAAATTTTATAATACTGACTTTAGTATACCATAAAAGAGTTAACTTTATTATATTAGTGGAGCCTAGTAATAAACGAAAAAAACCCCATATGAATAGACTTTTTTAGTGTCTATCATATAGGATCCATTTTACAGTTTAAGTAAATTTTTTTATTTAACTGGTACTGTAGCAGGTACTGTAGCAGGAATCATTTTCAATATATCATTATAGTCAAATGAATTAGTTGAATTAACTTTTGGGGATACAATATCAACATCTCCATTTATATTAGTGATATCAGTATCAAAGTCTAACCTTATAGTATATATACCAGTTGGGTCACTAGGATTACTAACTGTTTCTGTGTTTCCAGCTAATTTAATTATGCCAGGTAAATCAACAACAAATTCAGCGTTTCCCTTTTCTTCTATAATATAACCATCATCATTGACAGTATATCTAATTTTAATTCCATTATCACCAAGAATTTTTAAGTCTTCAATAGAATCAAGTGATTTGTCTAAACTTAAAAGTGCTTTTGGTAATTCAGTTGTTAAATTCTCGAATGCATTGTTCATTTCATCTTGTATATTTTTATCTTCTGCATCAGTTACATCATAAATTGACATTACAGATGTCATATACTTCTGAACAAAATTCATAGCATCCGTGTTTTCAGCAAGATTATTCAAAGTATAATGCATTAAATCCTTAAAAGACTTATCAGTTAATTTAATTTCATAAGTATCCGTGGATTTCATCACATTATGCTCTAAAAATCTTTGGCTACCTACATGTTTAATATAATCTGTAGCTGGATTAAATTGTTTTGCATACTTAACCATAAAATCAAGAAATTCTGGTTGAAATTCTTTACTGGTAAGTTGTATAATGAAATGACCGAAGAGTAACAAAAAAATAAAGACTCAAGAGAAATACTCTTGTATAATGTTAAGTGACTAAACCAACATATACGGGAGGATTTCACATGAGTCAATTAAATTTTATCACACAGTGC
>NZ_JAENWL010000110.1 GCF_016650095.1 Clostridium sp.
ACGTGTAAAGAGCCATTGTGGCTTTTTGCACGTTTTTATATTTATATAAGTGAATATTTTCTGCTAGTGTCGTAAAAACTAGATAGACCAAAGTAAAATGAAGTTGCTTAGGTATAAATTTTTTTAATTTATATTATTTTATTAATTATACTAAACAGGGAGTAAAAGAATGAAAATTTTAGAGTTGTTTGATATTTATTTTTTGATGATGATGGTGATTCAAGGTGTGATTGTACTTACTGTGGACGCAGGTAATTTTAAAAATTCAGGTATGCACACTACTAGTGTAAAAGCGCGCACTTTAGGATGGTTTGCAATTATTTTAGCTAGCATTCTATTTGTACTTAGGTGGATATTTTAATTAATACATTTACACACATATAAGGATGTGAAGCTTATGAAAGAGAAGATTAATGATAAAATCGAACTCGAATCAGAAAAGAATATAGCGTACTTAAAAGAATTATTACAAGATAACTCAGATGTTATTTTTAGGACCTTCAATGTGGGAGAATGGAAGGCATCACTAGTTTACATTGATGGAATGGCAGATAAACTATTACTCGACCATTATGTATTAGAGCCATTAATGCTGTGTTCAAGGGGAATAGAAAATGTAGAGCAAATAAAAGATAGCATACTTGCAGTGACTGATATGCACGAAGTAGAAAAACTAAGTGAAGGAGTTAATGCTGCCCTGTCTGGTGACACATTAATGTTTATAGATGAATTAAACTGCGCCTATGTTATTGCAACGCGGTTTTGGCCAGCTAGAGGGGTGGGTGACCCGTCTGGTGAAACAGTAATTAGAGGAGCAAGAGAAGGGTTCACAGAAACTATAAGATTCAATACTGCCTTAGTAAGAAGGCGAATTAGAGATACAAGACTTAGAATTAAACGTGAAGTGTTAGGAACCAGATCTAAAACCGATGTGGTTATTATGTATATTGACGATATAGTCAATAAGGAAGTACTTCAGGAACTTGAGCATAGAATAGACAAGATAAACATTGATGCAATCTTTGATAGTGCATACGTTGAGCAGCTAATTGAGGATAATAAATATTCTCCTTTTCCTCAAATACAAAGTACGGAGAGGCCAGATGTAGTAGCTGCAGCTTTATATGAAGGAAGAGTAGCGTTACTAGTAGATAATTCACCTTTCGCAATTATTGTCCCAACTACCTTACCTAATTTATTTCAATCCCCTGACGATTATTATCAAAGATGGATGCATAGTTCTATGATTAGATTTATTAGGGTGCTTTCTATATTTATTTCCCTTACCGCACCAGCACTTTATGTAGCAATTACCTCGTATCATGCAGCCATAATACCTACTAAATTGGCTTATGCTATAGCAGCTTCTAGGGAAGGTTTGCCATTTCCGGCGTTTATAGAGGCCATAATTATGGAATTATTTTTAGCTTTACTTATGGAAGCTGTGGTTAGATTGCCAAGACCAATTGGGGCTACTATTGGTATCGTAGGAGGTCTTGTTATAGGGCAGGCCGCAGTGAGTGCAGGAATAGTTAGTCCAATTATGATAATAATTGTAGCTATTACAGCTATTACTACATTTGTGACTCCTAATTATGAAGTTACTACGGCCTTTAGACTTGCCAGATTTCTAATTATTATTGCTGCAGCAATTGCAGGTCTTTATGGGATAATGATTGGACTTATCATACTTCTCATTCATCTAGTTAGAATGAAAAGTTTTGGAATCCCTTATTTAGCTCCGGTGGTTAATACTAATTTTAAGGATCTAAAAGATATGTATATTAGAGCGCCAATAGATGAGCTAAAAGAGAGGCCTAAATATATGAAAACCGGAGATAAGATAAGACAAAAATAATTTATATCATCTTTTATGTGGAGGTGAAAGGTATATTATGAAAGATAAAAAAATAATTGGAGATTTTGGCCTATTTACTACTATAGTGGTAGCTATAGTAGGCATAGGGATATTTTCTTGCCCAAAAGAAGTCATAGGTAAAGTAGGTAGTGATGCATGGATAGTTACTATAATAGGAGGAAGTGTAATATTTTTATTACTGTATCTTATATATATGGTCGTCAAGAAGAATGATTTTGAAGATTTTACGAATATATTGCAAAATAATTTTGGTAAGTTCTTAGGGGGAGCATTTGCTATTATCTTTGCATTTTATAGTATATTTATTGTGTCTCTTGGAATGAGGGAATTTGCTGAAGTAATTAAACTATATTTATTAAGGCAGACTCCTACAGAATTTATTTTAATGGTTACTATTTTAACAGGAACCTATTTAGTTAGAGGTGAAATAGGCGATTTAGTTAAGTTTAATGAGATTTCATTTTGGATTATGTTCATTCCAATTTTTGCAGTTCTAATACTTACAGCAGTAAATGCTGACTTTACAAATTTATTGCCAGTATTTAATAATCCTCCGTCTGATTACTTTAAATCTTCCAGATATATTTTATTCTGTTTTGGAGGAATTGAAATAGCATACCTTATTCTTCCATATGTGAAAAATAAGAAGAATTCGCCTCGTATATTAAAAAAGAGTATTATCTTTGTATCTTTTTTTTATGTAATTGTAATGATGCTTGTTTTAGCTGTGTTCTCTAAAGAACAGAGTAGGGTTTTATTATGGCCAACTATTTCTATGATAAGGTCGTTAAATTTACCAGGCACATTTATAGAACGATGGGAAGGAATAGTAATGGCTTTATGGGTTCTTTTTTATTTTACTACCTTTGTTAATACGTACTTCTTTTCTAGTGAGATTGTAAAAAATATATTTAAATTGAAAGATATTAAACTATCTTCACTTTTAATTATGCCTATTATTTATGTCATAGCATTATATCCAGAGAATATAGCAGAAGTTTATTCGCTACAATTTAAAAGCACTCCAGTTATATTAACGGCTATATTCGTTTTTGTTTTGTTACCAGTGCTTATTTTGATTATAGGGAAAATTAAAGTTAAAAGGATGTGGAAAAGTACGGATGAAATTTAAGAGGGTTTTACCGGTTATCCTAAGTTGCATGTTACTTAGCGGATGTTGGGATAAAGTAGAAATAGATAGACTTAATTTCATATCTGCTATAGCAATTGACCCAGGAGAAGATATTTCTAAAGAAAAGGAATTAAAAAGCATTGATCCAGAAGAACCCTTTGCTGAGAGACAGATTAAAAAAATTAATGTAACTTATGGATTTCCAGATATGAGCATGCTAGGGCCAGGGAAAAGTGGAAGTGCACAGGAAAAATATATTAACACGGAAGCTTATTCTATGGAGGATGCTTATTCAGAAGCTATGGCTAAAAGCAGTAGAGATATATTTATGGGGCATACTAAGTTACTTATATTAAGTAGCAACTTATTAGAACATAAAGATACAGTTAAGGAAATAGTAGATTATCTGCAACGAAATCCTAGCATAAGTAGGATGACACAGGTAGTTGTCTCAGACGGTGTTGCAGAAGACTATGTAAGATTTAAACCTATCACAGAAAATAGCGCCCAATATTATATTTCTGGACTTATGGATAACAGCAAGAGGAATTCTAGAATTTTAAGCATAACTTTAAATGAATTTCTTATTCTTTTAAGTGAAAATGGGAATGCGCTATTACCTAGAATAAGTTTAGACAAGGAAAAGAATGAATTGACTTTAACTGGTGCGGCTATAATTAAAGATTATGAATTAAAAGGATATTTTACGCCACTGGAATTAATGGATATTCAATTGCTAAATGGTAATTTCAAAGTTGGCAAAAAAGTTATCTATATGGATGGACACCCAGTTGATTTTATAATAGACGGATATGAAAGAAAAATGAGCGTGAAGGAAGAAGGAGACAAGTTAGCAATTAATATAGACTTGAGTATTGAGGGTCAGCTAGCTGAATATTATATTGATAAAAAGGTACTTGACAAAGATGAGCTAGCAAAGCTGCAAAATGCGTTTAATATCTCCATTAGTGGAGAGTGTGAAAAAATTATGGAAATTGCTAAAGGAGAATTTGAAATAGATCCTTTTGGAACCAGAGAATATATTGAAAGGTTTAAACCTTATTTATGGAATAAAATTGAAAAAGATTGGAATGAGAAATACAAAAATGCATCAGTGAATGTAAATGTTAATACTAAAATGAGAAGAATTGGAGCAGTTCAGTGAATATAATTACATAATATGGTAATAATTTTAATATAAATCATTGTTTTCGAAGGGGGATAATTATGAAAAAAATTATATTAACAAGTGTTGCCATAATTATTATAATTTCTATAGCTTTAAATGGGAGTATTGTATCCGGAAAGGTTAATCAAAATGATATTGCAGCTAAACTTATAAGATTTCATGTAATAGCTAATAGTGATGAAAAAATAGATCAAACATTAAAACTAAAAGTAAGAGATTCTGTTTTAAAATATATATCTCCAAAACTTGTGGATTGCAAGAGTATAGAAGAGTCAAGAGAGATTATAAAAAATGAAGATAAAAGCATTAAAAAAATCGCGGAAGCAATTATAAACAAAAATGGATTTAAGTATTCGGTAGTTACAGCCCTATCAGAGGAGAATTTTCCAGTTAAAACCTACGGAAATATAACTCTTCCTCAAGGAAAATATGAGGCTTATAGAATAATTATTGGAACGGGAACAGGACAAAATTGGTGGTGTGTAATGTTTCCTCCACTATGTTTCGTAGACATTACAAAAGGAAATGTATCTTATGAAAAGACTGAAAAAGAAATGAGGACAGTATTGTCAGATGATGAGTACAATTTGGTAGATAATACTGTAAGTAATAAAAAAATAGTTGTGAAATTTAAACTGATAGAAATTTTCAGTAAATTATTTGCTTAAATGAAGTCTTTAGAAAACTACTAGGAGGAAAACAAATGAAAATGATAAAGAAAAGGATTTTGTATACGAGCATTGTAACTATAATTGTTGTATTTTCAACTACATTTGCGATACTGATGTTTTTGGAGAGGTTAGATTATAGAAATTATCTTCAAGGTCAATATAGTAAGAATATGTATGAGCTTATTAGCTCTGTACAAAATATAAGAATAAATCTAGGTAAATCTGCTATTGTGGGATCTCGTGAATCCAGTATAGTAGTGTTTGAAGAAATATTTAGATACTCAGCCACTGCAAATGATAAATTGCATTCATTGCCACTGGACCAATCGGTTGTTTCTGATACTAGTGTATTTTTAAGTCAAGTAGGAGACTTTTGCTACACTTTATCCAAAGCGGCCTCAGAGGGGAAAGAACTAAATGATAAGGATGTTGAATTAATTGACGGATTAGAGAATCAATCATATACGCTTCAAGAACAATTAAATGGAGTGCTTTCTGACATAAATGAAGGAAGTGTTAACTGGGGAGAGATTAGGAAAAAAAGTAGTGGCGTATTTGCAAAATCAGGGGATGATCCTGTGACTGAGAAATTTGCAGGTATACAAAAGCAAATAGTGCAATATCCAGCATTAATCTATGATGGTCCTTTCTCTGATAATATATTAGAAATAAAGCCTAAGGTAATGTCTCTACCGGAAAAAAGTGAAAAGGAAGCAATGCAAATAATAAAAGATATATTTGGAAAAGATAAAGTAAAAAGCATTGAAAATAAGCCGACAGAAGGTAAAACTACAATACCTTCCTACACCTTTTACATAACATTTAATGGCAGAGCTGAAAGTGAACCAAAAACAGTAATAGAAATAAGCAAAAATGGAGGCAGAGTGGTATATTTATTAGATAACAGGTCTATAGGTAAACCAACTATAGATATTAAAAAGGCAGTAGAAGGTGGAAGTAAGTTTATTAGTAAACTAGGCTATAAAAATATGGAGCCTACATATACGCTAGATTATGCAAATACAATAGTAGTAAGCTATGTATATAACCAGAATGAAGTAGTGGTGTACCCAGATCAAGTAAAGCTTAAGATCGCACTTGATAATGGCAGTATTATAGGGATTGAATCTGAAAAATTTTTAGTGTCTCATGTTGAAAAAAGAAAAGACACAATCCCAAAAATAACTCGAGCAAAAGCACAGGAAAAGGTTAGCAAGAGGTTAAAAATAAGTAAAATTAGTTTATCTATTATTCCTACAGAGACTAATAAAGAAGTTTTATGCTATGAGTTTTTAGGTTCATATAAGGAGAAAAATTTTATAGTATATATTAATGCGAGTACCGGATATGAACAAAGAATAATCGAAATAATAGATACTCCTAACGGAAAGCTTACTATTTAGAACAATAAAGGATATATTGCATAAGGTGCACATATATCCTTTATTGTATTGAGTTATTTTTATGTTTCCATTATAATTTAAAGCAATGTTATTATAAAAATTGAGTTTAAAAATATTTAATTTTAAAATTAAAATACAAATTAATAGCTAAAAATGATATGATATAATAGGAAATGATGCAAAAAAAATAATATTATGTAATACTAAAGAAAATAGTATTACATAATATATTTATTTAGTAAACATATGTTTTTATTATACATAAAATGGTTATTATGGTTATAAGGAGAGCGAGTCAATGAAAAAGAGAATAGCGGTATTATTTGGTGGGCAATCCACAGAACATGAGGTTTCAAGAGTATCAGCAACATCGGTATTAAGAAACATTGATGAAGCAAAATATGATATATACCCTATAGGAATAACTAAGGATGGGTTATGGTTTAAATATACTGGAAACTTAGATAACATAGAGAGTGGAGAATGGGAAAAGGATGAATCTTATAAAATCCCAGAGGGGCAAAAGATTTTATTTAATAAAGAGGTAGATGTTGTATTTCCAGTATTACATGGACTCTTTGGAGAAGATGGTACTATTCAAGGGATGTGTAAATTATTCAATATTCCTTGCGTTGGCGCTGGGGTAATGTCTTCAGCTATTTGCATGGATAAAATATATACAAAATACTTACTAGAAAAATTCAATATAAGGCAAGCGGATTATGTGGTAATTAATTCGCATGAATATGTAGAAAATAAAGAATTATTTTTAGAGAAAATAGAAAAAAAACTTGGCTATGCAGTATTTATTAAACCATCTAATGGAGGATCTTCTGTAGGGATAACAAAAGCACATAACAAAGAGAAATTAATATTAGGGATCGAAGAAGCATTAAAGCACGACAGAAAAATTTTAGTGGAAAAGGCTATAAATGCAAGAGAAATTGAGGTGGCTGTACTCGGAAATGATTATCCCGAGGCATCTATCCCAGGGGAAGTAATTCCAGCGAAAGAATTTTATGATTATGAAGCTAAATATAAAAGTGAATCATCTAAGCTTTTAATACCTGCATCATTGCCAGAGGATAAGCTACAGACAATTAGAGAAGAGGCAATAAAAATTTATAGAATATTAGATTGTGCCGGTATGGCAAGAGTGGATTTTCTAGTAGATAAAGAAACAGAAGATGTCTTTTTAAATGAGGTTAATACTATACCTGGTTTTACTAAAATAAGTATGTATCCTAAAATGTGGCAAGCTACAGGTAAAACTTTTGGGGCACTTATTGATGACCTTATTGAATTATCTATAGAAAGAAACAATCAATAAGAGTTGTATAGAATTATTTTATTAGTATTTAGTAAAATGCAATAGAGAGGGGAGAAATCTTATGACAACAGCTTTAGCAATGATTTCTGGAGGCCTTGATAGCATACTCGCAGCAAAACTTGTAAAAGATCAAGGAATAGAAGTTATTGGGATATGCTTTAAATCGCTTTTTTTCAATGAGGAAAATGCATTGAAAATTGTTAAACAAATAGATATACCATTAGAAGTTGTAGATTTTTCTGATGAGCATTTTGAAATGCTGAAAAATCCAAAACATGGATATGGTAAGAATATGAATCCTTGTATCGATTGTCATGCTATGATGATGAGGCATTGTGGGGTGTTACTCGAAAAATATCATGCAGACTTTATCATAACAGGAGAAGTTTTAAACCAGAGGCCTATGTCTCAAAATAGATCAGCTTTAGATATAGTAAAAAATGAATCCGGTATAGGACATAAAATCTTAAGGCCATTATGCGCTAAAAATCTTAATAAAACTGAAATGGAGATAGAAGGTTTAATAGATAGAGAAGCCCTAATGGATATAAAAGGAAGGAACAGAAAGGTTCAAATGGAACTAGCAGAAAAATGGGGTATTTTAGAATACCCCTCACCTGCTGGAGGATGTAAACTTACAGAACCTAACTATTCTATAAAACTTAAGGAATTGCTTATGCATAAAAAAGATCCGTCTAAAAAAGATTTAGAATTATTAAAAATAGGAAGACATTTTAGAGTATCTAAAGATGCTAAGATTATATCTACAAGAACGCAGGAAGAGGGAGAACTACTAAACCAATTTTTAGAGGGAGAAGATCTAATTTTCTTAGCTACTGACTATAATGGATCTACTATTGTTATAATTGGTAATGCGACAAATGAAGATATCGAATTTGCAGCAAAAGTTTCAGGACGGTATTGTAGAGGTAAGGATGAGGAAAGTGTATCTATTAGTTATGGAAGATATGATAATCCTTTAAATAAATCAATCGATATGACGCCAGCAACACAGGACGAAATAAACAACTATATTTTAAATTAGTGAGGGGTAAATTTATGAAGAGAAATGCAATAATTTCAGTTGTTAGTAAACAATCTGACAGTGAAGAAGATGGTGATTCAATTGAAGTTGTGACACCTGGTAAATTTTATAAAGAAGAAAATTGTTATTATGCAGTATATGAAGAGACGGAGATTTCAGGAATGAAAGGAACTACTACTACATTAAAAATTGATGAAGAAAATTTTACGCTTATAAGAACTGGAACTACTAATACAGAAATGAAATTTAAAAAATATGAACGGGATTTAACTTTGTACAATACACCTCATGGAGCGTTGGATCTTACGGTGGACACTAGGGAACTTAAGATGAACGTGGATAATAATGGTGGAGATGTTTTTATAGATTATGATATGATAATAGGAAATCAACAAATTTTAAGTACGATTTTGAAAATCAACATTAAAGCATAATTAATAAAGGCTATGTTCTATATTAGAACATAGCCTTTATTTTCATGCCCCTAATATACTTTTTTATAAAGATAATTTAATAATAAAATTTATTCTATGGATAGTTTTTATAAATAAGGTCAATAATTTAATTGAAGAAATAATGTGTAGAAAATCTAGGAGTGGTTTTATGTTAAAAAACATTGATTATGAGAAGATAATAGAAGCTATTTGCTATGTTAGAGGTATAAAAAGGTGTGATTTATTAAAAGTATTAAAAAATAAGGAGTATAAGTATATTTTATTACTATTACTAAAAAAGTATAAATGCGATGATGTAGAGAGCATTTATAAGGACTTTCTGATTTTTAGTAAAAGATCTATTAAGTATGGTTCGAAAAAAGCGGAAGAACGATTTTTTATTAATAAAGAATTTAGAGATATGTATTTTGAAATAGAAAGCAAATTAGGCATCTGAAAAAATACCCGTCGCATCTTTGATTTGTTATTTATTTTCATGCCCCTAAAGTAAATCAAAATTTATATTCAAAAAAAAGTTTTACAAAAAGACTCTCAAAAAAAATAAAAA
>NZ_JAENWL010000012.1 GCF_016650095.1 Clostridium sp.
CTACCGAAAATACTGAAAAACTATAATCACCTTTATGATTAATTATGAATATTATTATAGTCAGAGGGGGTTTATGATTACTGAGGCTGCGTAATTAAAATTATTATACAACTTTTCTTTCCCTCAATATAAAATAGCGCACCTCAGAATTTTTATATAACTATGGACAACGTATATATTCCATTTTGGTATGATTATTTGATTCTTAAATTTGTGAAAATTCATTAACCTTTTCTAGAGCTAAAATAAAATCACTACAGTGTAGCTATACAATATAGTGATTTTATCCAGTTTACATATTATTCAATTTAACATTTATGCAGATGATTTTTCTTCATACCAAGAATCTTGTTACAGCTACATTTATAGCTGTTAATCCAAGCGTTAATGAAAAATTAATTATGATGCACCCTCCCCAAATTTATTACATCTATAAAAGTATTTAGATTATGTTTTGTTCTCTCCTTACATTGTATAAAATGTCGCATGTTATGGTATAATTATCTTATAAATAAAAATTATTTGTAAAATTTACTATCGAATAAATATATTATAAATTAAGAGGTATAAAATGAACTTTATTAGATTCACTAAAATATTTGGATATATGTATGAATTACATCGTAGAAACTTTAAGTCATACTTTAAGCCTATTCTTACTCCATTATATGAGCCTGTAGTAACAAATTCTATCCATTGGGTTGGCCATGCGACCGTAGTGATTAATTTAGATGAAAAGGTACTGGTAACTGACCCCGTTACCAGTATAAATCTTGGCCAACTAAAACGATTAGTTAAACCTTCATTAAATTTAGCCTCCATTAATATGGATTACATACTACTATCCCATGGTCATATGGATCATATGAATTACACCACTCTAATAAAAATAAATAAGAGTGCTATAGTTATCGCTCCTAAAAATTTAAGCATTCCATTAAAAATTTTAGGATTTAAAAATGTAATTATTCTAACCCATGATGAAGTTTATAGTGACACTCACATAAAAATAAAGGCTTTAAAAGCAAATCATGATGGAAGACGTTATCCTTGGGGCAGTAAGACTGATAGTAATTCCTATATAATTGAAAGGAATTCAAAAAAAATTTTTTTTGCTGGAGATACTGCTTATACTGATATATATAAAGATTTAATGGCAGATGTAGCTATCATGCCTGTAGGTTGCTACAAACCTGATGAGTTTCAGGAAATGCATTGTACTCCTGAGCAAAGCTTTAAAATGTTTAAAATGACAAAATCTAAAATTATGATTCCAATTCATTACAAAACCTATATTTTATCCCAGGATGAAGATGAGGTTACCTGTGATACTTTAAAAAAAATAAATGATGGGAGCATAAAAATTATCGATATCGGTCAAACTGTAAAATTATAAGTTTATAAACAAAAAAAGAAAAAAGTATATATTATATATACTTTTTTTACGCAAGAAAATATTTATACTATTTGGTACGCTTTATAGAAGCTTTTCTTCTTAATGTCATTCAAGTAAATTATTTTTTAAATATACCAAAAGGTTTTCCCACTGGTAAAAATACTCTTCCAAAATGAGGATTTAAAACTGCAGCAGCAGAACCATAAAAAGAAACTAATGAAATTAACAATTCAGAATATGCTGCGAGTCCATGTGAAAATTCAGGCATAATTCCAAAAGTAGTAAGCGATAATCCTATAAATAGAAAATCAATTAGTACAAAAATTGCAAATAACACCTTGTGAGTTTCTGTAGCTCCTATAGTCATAAACAATGTAAAGATTAGGTATCCTACATAAGCAAAGCCTAATTGCTTTGGATCTACAGTTGACGCTAATTCTTGGCCAAATACACCTGCTTTAATTAACCATGAAGCTCCAACAGCCATCCAAAAGAATGCAAATCCACCAAAAGCTGTGGTTCCAAAAACATTGTTACGTTTTGAATCATTGATACATGCAAATAGTTGAGCAAATCCACCTAAGAATATAGCCCATGGAAGTATAAATGATGTGCCTTCCGTTAGCCCAAGTTTCTGGGAAGATGCCACAAGCGTCACCATGGCAAGCCCGAATAGTCCTAAAGCTGATGGATCTGCATTTGTTATTTTTACATTTTGTGTCTCATTTGTAATCATAAATGACCCCCTTGTTTTTCTCTGAGTGTTGTAACATTCATTAATTTTTATTCTTCTTAAAATAATAATTCCTATAAAAAAATAACAGAAAACAATCACATTGTCAAACGTTTTGTAGTATTCTGTATTATATTGCATGTTTTTATGCAATATCTACTATTAAAATTATAAAATTCTAAACAAAATAAAAACAGGCGATAGACCTAAAATAAGCCTATGCCTGTTTTATCTAGACAAATAAATCTTCAATTTCATGTCGACTCATTTGTGATAGCAATAATTCCGCTCCTGTTTCATCATTTATAACACTTTGTGAAATTTCTTTTTTCTTTTGTTGGAGTTTAAATATTTTTTCCTCTATAGTTCCTCTAGCTATTAATTTTATCACCTCAACTGTTTTCTTTTGACCAATTCTATGAGCTCTATCTGTAGCTTGAGCTTCTACAGCGGGGTTCCACCAAGGATCAAAATGTATTACCATATCTGCACCTGTAAGGTTTATACCCGTACCTCCTGCTTTTAAAGAAATTAAGAATACCTGCGATTCTCCATCATTGAAGGCTTTCACCATTTCCACTCTTTTTTCTGACTTAGTTGAACCATCTAGATACATATAGTTTATACCTTTAGTCTCAAGCATATTTGAAATATTCTTTAGCACTCGTGTAAATTGAGAAAATATTAATATCCTGTGGCCTTCTTCTAAACTGTTTTCTAAGATTTCATCCAGAGCATCCATTTTGCCACTTCCTCCATTATAATTTTCAATGAAAGTAGATGGATCACAGCATATCTGTCTTAGCCTTGTTAAAATTGATAATACTTTAAACTTACTTTTATTGAACCCTTTCTCCTCAATATCTTCTTCTAGTTCTCCTTTAGCCTCCAGTAAGTAGGCTAAATATACCTTCTTTTGTTCATCTGTCATTTCTACTGAAATCCTATGTTCTATTTTAGCTGGCAAATCCTTTGCAACCTCAATCTTAGTCCGCCTAAGTATAAATGGTTTTACATGATTATTTAATTCTTGAAGCGCTTTCTTGCTTCCATCTTTCACAATTGGTGCTTCATATTTTTTAGAAAAAGCGCTATGGTTTAACATATAACCCGGCATTATAAAGTCAAAAATTGACCAAAGTTCCGTAAGAGAATTTTCAATAGGGGTCCCTGTAAGTGCGAATTTACACTGGGCATTTATACTTTTTACAGATTGTGCATTTATTGAATTAAAATTCTTTATAAACTGCGCCTCATCCAAAAAACAGTATCTAAATTTTATTTTATTATAGTCATCAAGGTCGCGCCTAATAAGTGCGTAGGATGTAATAACTACATCGGCGTCATTAATATTTTGTTTTTGTTCATCTCTACTATTTTTGCTCCCAGATATTACTATACAATTTAGGACAGGTGCAAATTTTTCTATTTCATCCTTCCAGTTGTATACAACTGATGTAGGGCATACTACCAAGGTTGGTTGTTTGTTATCATTTTCTTCAATTTCCGCTTGAATAAGTGCAATTGCTTGAAGTGTTTTACCAAGCCCCATCTCATCAGCAAGTATTCCTCCAAATCCACATCCTGCAAGAGTTTTCAACCACTTAAATCCGACCTTTTGATAATCTCTCATTATATTTTCTAAAGTTTTAGGAACTATTGCTTTGATTTCTTTTATATTAAGTGCGGTATCGACTAAGTCTCTAAACTTTTTATTTGTATCCACAAAATCCATCTGTTCTCGTCTTAATTTTTCTTCTATGTATATAGCATTATACTTAGATAGTATAATTTTATTCTTTGCAATATCTTTATCCTTTATATTTAGATACTCTATCATTTGAGATATCTTTAATATATTACTTGAATCTAATAATACAAAACTTCCATTTTTGAGCCTATGATACTTTCTTTTTTCTCTTAAGGCTCCAAATATATTGCTAAGTTCAATATTATCTACTCCCTCAATACTAAAACTGAATTCTAAAAGATCATCCTTATTAAGTGTTATATTTGACTTATATCCAGAGTTTCCGTGTACCTTCATTTTATTAAATTCTTCAGAATAATATACCTCAGCAGTTTGCTTAAGCTTTTCTAGTCCTGAAACTAAAAACTCTAAAAGTTTTTCTTCATCTCTAATTTCAAACCCTTTACTTGTATTAACAAATCCAAATTCATGAAATTGATTTATTATATTCATTTCCTTATCCATGTCTCTTATAAGTGCTCTTCCCTCTTGTGCTTTGTTCTCCTTACTATTAAAAGGATTTATATCAATATCTCCATACTTAAAAGTTATACGTACCTCAACATTCTCAGACTTTTTTTCAAAATAAACAATAGCTTTGAGCTCTTTTATATAAAATTCATTTTCTAAGGATGGATCTATATTAACTTTATCACTTATCTTGTTTAAAGTTGGAAGTACAAATGACGCTACATCATTTTTCTCTTCGTCATAAAATTCTATGAAGTTATTTTTTTCTTCTTTAAACCTATTATAAAAAGGCAAATATGCATTCTTTTGAACAATTGGCAATTCATATATTTCACCTAAATAAAAAAAGAATTCACCATCTCTACTTAGTGCAGTAGGTAAATGCTTATTTTGCTGAAGGATAAATTTATTATTTTCTCTATTTATCTGGAACTCTAGTGGCATGGATTCTCGCACTATATGTACATTAGTAAAAGTCTCGCCTTTTATAACCACAGTTAGATCCCTTTTATATAAACACTTAAATAATCTTTTAGCCATGCTATCAGTAAAATATGCTTTTTTGCCAGACAAAAACCTTACTGCATTCCCCCTATATGTATCTGCAGCTCCCGCTACAACCTGAAGTTCAGATGCTTCTTTAAAAAGTTCTATTATATTTAAGTCTTCTTCTTTAAATGAATGCAAATAAGGATTATATGTAAATTTTTTTCCAAACTCCATAGGCTCGAAACTTTTATTATAGCAATTAAAAAATTCTTTTATGTTTTTAACTACATAAAGTTTATCCTCTCCAACCTTAAGACTCACAAATGATTTCCCGTTATCACCATTAGACTCATGCTCATATTTTATTTCTATGTTCAGATATAATTTTACCCTTGGTGCATTGCTTATGTTTTTAGTTATTTGTTTAATTAAGTTGTTTGTTTTAGCCATTTTTTTCACTTTAATAATTTGTTCTTTTTCATGAAAAAGCTTTAATAATGTAGCCACTACATGTTTACACATATTTCTCTTCCCATAATACCCAAAACCATACTTATTACAATCGCAATTATAATTCATGAAAAAATCAATGTTATCAAAGCTTACATCTACTTTATATTGTGTAAAACTCGAAGACTCTACATTAGAGATCACATTAATTTCCGTATAGGCTTCTCGATCTTTTATTTCTACATCTATATCCTTAACCTTATTATTTAAATAATACTCTCTTCCCATTTTATACGTACCTATATCTGTATTTCGCCGTATAATATCTTCATTAATTTCAATCAAAAATTTCACCCCATCGAGTTTTTTCTTTTCCTAGCATCTTATAATTATTCACCTTTACTACCATTATATACTATACTCACACTTATTTCCTACAAGCTTCAAACTTATAACGTATTTTCAAGCTAAATAAATTCAAAATATACTATTAAAAAAACACACTCAAAATTAAATGAGTGTGCTAGAATATTCTGGCTAATCAAATATATAACATTGACTTTTTTAGTTTTTCTACCTTTTGGCCTCTTTTTATTCTAGTTCCAGGCATTTTGTTAGAAATAAACTTTTTTCTTCAAAAGTAACATTAAAACCTAGTGCATATAAAAAGATAACCCCAACATAAATAAAAATTTATGTTGGGGTTATTATCTAGTATAGTAAAATTTCACTTATTATATTTGTTTTTAAAAAACTGGCTGGGGTGGAAGGATTCGAACCTGCGAATGCCAGAGTCAGAGTCTAGTGCCTTACCACTTGGCTACACCCCAATAAAAAAATAAATTGTGACTCCTAGGTGAATTGAACCCTTAAGTCTATAAAATGTTTTTTACATCTTTCTGTTGTCTACTATAACATATATGCGCCCACTTTTGCAAGCATATTTCCATCCTTCAAAGCTAGTTGATCTTTTTTGCATCTTAAAGTCCACAATCTATAAATTTATCTTATATCCCCTACTCCAATAAAACGGCTTTTTTTATAGCTTTAAATACAAGTTTTCCTGCATTAACAGGCCTTTCTAATAGAAATAAATGTCCATAATCCTTTAGTGAAATAAAGGTTCTCTTGTTAAAACAATTAATTGTTTTAATCACTTCTGCTTCACTGAAAAAAAAATCATTTTCTCCTAGAAGTGCAACAATATTCTTGTTATTTTCTAGCATTATTTCATCTTTAGAAATTTCATTCATGCTATCACACTGCAAAAAATCAGAGTAGCAAGAACTAGATAAAACAGATATCCAATTTGGATTTATACAATTAATATACCAAGGCGTCCTACATGTGCCATTCTTCTCCAATAATGATTTTATATTAAATGTTTTAGTTTCTTTATTGTATAACCCTTTAACAACTTCTTTATCATGCCTGGTGAATCTAGCACTTGAAATTAACACGCAAAGGTCTATATTCGCATCTAATAGCTTTCTATTAACAATATTTAATAAAGTCATTCCTCCAAGTGAATAACCAAGCAATGTAATTTTATAAGAACAATAATTTTCTTTAATTAATTGTTTAATCACATTTACCTGAAAATTAACCAATTCATTTCCATTGGTTAAAGCTTCTCCCTCGGTTAAAGATTTTCTGAATCCATGTCCTGGTGTATTAATTATAATAACTTCAGTTTCCTTAAACTGCTTTGCAAATAGATAGTAGTTCGACGCATGAGTTCCTGACCCAGTAAGTATAATGATTGTATTGTATTTAGGATTATTCTTCACCTTTTTTAAACAAATAACTATTTTGCATTAATTATTAACTTAATTTTCTTAAGCCAGATCCTCACTAAAATTCACCTCTTTATAAATAGTATCTCTAGTTTATCAAAAAACACTCACTACTAATAGAATATAAACTTGATATTTACCATAATTAAGAAATGTTAAAATAGAGTCGCTATTCTTAGTTAGCCTGATATCATGTTATTAATTGTCAACGTATAGATGAAATTTAAAATTATAATCACTATTTTAAACAATTGAATATAATAATACGTACCCAACAATTTTATGGAGGCTTAAATTGGAACAGAATGAATCTAGAAAAAAAACTACAAAATATTCAACAAAGAGTAACTGTATCCCACAAGAAACTGAAATAAAAAATGTTAGATTAGCTGCAGCGTACGTTCCTTACCAAAAACTTTGCACACTTTTCTCGCCTCTTGAAGCGCTTAAAAAAGGAACTGTTTTTCCTGAGCTTTATAGTCCTTATGATGGGGAAGACAAAAAAAGAAGACCATTAGAATCAATTAAAAAGGGGAGTACTTATGAAGAGTAAAACAGAACTCTTAAAGCAAGTTGTTGCCCTAGAATTTATGAAAAAAGACATAGCTTTGTATCTTAATACTCATCCAATGGACAAAGAGGCCCTTGCAAAGTATAACTTCTATGTAATGGAATCTAAAGGATTAAAGGGAATATATGAGATGAATTACGGACTGTTGTCAGAAAATAACTCTCCGAGCCCTTACCCATGGCAATGGATAAATGATCCGTGGCCTTGGGAAACTGATGCTAATTTCAAACTTGAAAAGGGGGGTATGTAATTTATGTGGACATATGATAAGTTCTTACAATATCCAGTGAAAATTAAAACTCCAAATCCTGAAATGGCAAAAATTATTATTACTCAATATGGAGGACCGGATGGTGAATTAGGTGCTTCACTAAGATATCTAAGCCAGCGATTTTCCATGATTACTCCCCAAGCTATAGCATCATGTAATGATATTGGTACGGAAGAATTGGCTCATTTAGAAATGGTTGGTGCTATGGTTAGACAATTAATGAAAAATGCCACTCTTGAAGAAATTGAAAAAGGTGGCATGGCCGGGTATTATGTTGACCATGGTAGAGGAGTATATCCTATAAGTGCTTCTGGTGTTCCCTTTAATGCTTCTTATCTTCAATCAAAGGGAGATCCAATTGTAGATCTTACTGAAAACTTAGCTGCAGAACAAAAAGCAAGGGCAACTTACGAATATCTAATAAATATGGCCGATGACCCCGATGTAATAGAGCCCTTAAAGTTTCTTCGTGAAAGAGAAGTCGTTCATTATCAAAGATTTGGTGAATGCCTTAGAATCGTTCAAGATTACTTACAAGAACCTCATCTATTCACGATGAAGTAATAGGTTATATTAACTGGTACCGATTTAAGATAAATAAAAACATCCAATACTACAAATTGGATGTTTTTATTTTAATGATCTTATTTTTACAAATCCATTCTTACGTTGTATTCCTCTGTAGTAGATAAACTTTCTAAAGTGAATTTACCAAAAGTTACAGAAGATAATTTCTAACCTCTACCAAAAGCTTAATGTAAAATTGGGTAATAATTATAATGTGGATATTTTTCTTTATAGATATCATAATAATAACCTTGTTTATATCCTTGGTTATATCCATGTTGATGACCTTGATTATAACCTTGATTATAACCTTGTTGATATGAATCCTGGTCATATGGTTGCCTCTCCATATATTTATTTAGTTTGTAACTCTTTATATGAATATAAAGTTGAAGTTCTTTACTTATTATCTGATAAAATAAGTAATTCCCATTCATATAATTCAAATCTATAAAAACCCTTTTGTATTAATGGATCTTTTTCTGTTATCTTTTTCGCTTCATTAATATCTTCAGCTTCAAATATAACCATACCACCTTTAGCATTATTAAATCCTCCACCTAGGAAGTATCTTTCACTAGCAATTGCCTTTAAATATTGTGCATGTTCCTCAAAATTTTCTGACGTTAAATTTGAATTTGAATTTTTATAATCAATTCTAACAAATAGTTTTTCTCCTTTTTTCATACATAATTCCCCTCTCTTTATTGTACAATATTATACAGTTGAGACACAGTATAATATTGTGTTGTAATAAGACTAATTTTACATATGACAATCCTCATCAGTGCATTTTGTGGCAAACCATATTTTCTTTCTTCCACATTTGCAAGTATGCTCTTCTTCTTGCTCCAGAAGCCATTTTTCTAATCCTATTTTTTTGATTTTCAGCATGTTTTTGCATGCCAATTCGTGGTGCCGCATACCATCGTTGTAAAAACCATTTAACACACTACATGGAAAATCTACACATTCTCCACAGTGAAGCAACCCTTTACTAATACAACATGCACGAGTAGGGCAGTCATTAACAAGCTCCTTTTCATTTCTACATCCCATGCAATTGTAATTTTCTTTGTAGTTTTTGCAACCCCCACAATACAAGCCACAAGTAGATAACTTTTCATATTGTTCCATTATAATCCCCCTTACCTTCTCCAGACCAAAATGAAATAGCCAGCATTATTCGAATTTTAAACTTTAATAGTTAGGTCGAAATTTTTTACAGTTATGACTCAACTTATGAAGAATCCGAATTAAATTTTCTCAAGTTTATCTACTGTTCTTTCATTCCTTACTTCTCCAGTGTTCAACGTTGTTTTTGCTTCAATTAACATTACATGTACTTCTTCTTCAGCAAAGGGCATATGTTCTATTCCCCTTGGAATAACAAGCAGTTCGCCTTAATTTAAAATAACATTCTTGTCCCTAAATTTAATAACTAATATACCTTTAATAACATAAAACATTTCATCTTCATTCTCATGAGTATGCCATAGAAATTCACCTTTTAGTTTGGCAACCTTCACATACGATTCATTGATCTCACCTAAAATTTTCGGACTCCAATACTCTATAGACAAACTCCCTATAGGGATAATAAGAATGTAAAGTCGTACCAGATTTATATCTATACTCATTTCAACAAAAACTACCTTTTTCCTTCAACATTTGTAAATTCAGGTAAAAAATAATGCCTAAAGCTAAACCTCTATAAAGCTTATATGTTAAAAGAGTGTTAGAAAAAGAAAAATAGCAAGCTTTACATTTCTGTAAAGCTTGCTATTTCAACGTTTGGTGACTCCTAGGGGAATTGAACCCCTGATTCCACCGTGAGAGGGTGGTGTCTTAACCTCTTGACCAAGGAGCCTTATATTTTTTCACTACGAGATATAGTATATCCTTTTATATCGTATAAGTCAAATAGGTATACTAAATAGATAATCCATTAATTATTATAAATTCGGATTTTACTTAGTTAAATAAAAAAATAGGGAATACAGCTCTACTGCACACCCTATCTACTATTATTATAAATTTTTTTCGTATTGTTCTACCATTCTTTTAACCATTTCTCCACCAACTGAACCACATTGTCTTGATGTCAAATCACCATTATAGTCTGTAAAGCTTACTCCTAACTGATTTGCAGTTTCCATTTTAAATTTGTTTAATCCTGCTTTTGCTTCTGGTACTAAACTTCTGTATGACATAATATTTGACCTCCTTTGAGTTAATTTATTTTGTTGTAATAATATAATGTACATATTTAATGTGTTTTATTACAATGTTCTGATGGTAATCATGGCAAAAAAAGTATTATGGATTATAATACTTTTTTAAAAATCAATATAAACAAAACACCCAACTTAATTATTTCTAAGCTGGGCGTTTGACTTAGGCATTTTTGAATATGCCTTATAATGTTTGTAAAATAATTCTTTTTATTTCAATGAATTTTTCTGATGTAAGTATATCCTTAGTTCTATTTTTAGGTAAATCAACAATTATTTCTTTTTTTATAGTTGCAGGTTTATCGGATAATACATATATTCTATCTGATAAGAATATTGCTTCTTCAATATCATGGGTTATAAATATTATTGTAGCTTTTAGTTCTTTTATCACATCTAAAAGCCAGTAGTGCATCTTCGCTCTAGTAATAGCATCAAGTGCACCAAAAGGCTCATCCAGAAGCATAATATCAGATGATGACATGTATGTTCTAAGTAATGCCGCTCTCTGTTTCATACCTCCTGAAAGTTGAAATGGATATTTATATTCAAAGCCCTCAAGTCCAAAAGTTTTAAAGTGGCTTAGTGCCAGAGCCCTAGCCTCTTTTTTAGATTTCCCTTTTATAATAAGAGATAATGTAGTATTATCCACAATATTTTTCCAGGGAAGTAGCAAGTCCTTTTGATGCATATAACTTACTTTTTCGTTGTTACCGTGGCATTCTTGTCCATCGATTATAATATCACCGGAATCTTGAATTAAAAGGCCTGATATAATATTGAAAATTGTACTTTTGCCACTGCCACTTGGTCCGAGTAAACTTATAAATTCATTCTCACTCGCATAAAAAGAAACGTCATTTATTATGTTCATGGTTCCAAAGTTTTTTTTAATATTTGATATCCTTAATTTTTCCTTATTATTCTGGTAAGTACTCATTTGTGAATGCCTCACTAGCCTTCATATCTTTTTCTATGAGCTTTCTATCTAAAAGAAATTTGGTGTAATTGTTCCAAACTGATTCTTTCATTTCACCCCATCTATTAGCTTCAGCTTTATACTGATCTTTTAAATATTTTTGACTCGCTATGGCAAGAGCTTCATCTGTCTCAGGTGCATTTTTCAATAAAATTCTAGCACTTTCCTCAGGTTTTTCCATACAATATTCATATCCTTTTGTAACAGCTTTTAAAAATTTCTTTGCCATTTCAGGATCCTCTTTTAATTTATTTTCATTAGCAATAATTACTGGAGTATAATAATCTAGATCTGGATTTAATTTACCAATATCAATATAGTCAATAGGAATATTCTTAAGTTTAGCTTCTATTCCTGTCCATCCATAAAATATCCATTCAAAATCAATAGATTTCTTAGTTACAGCGAAAAAATCTTCTGCTCCTGCATCCACCATCTTTAATTTTGAAAAATCGGCATTATCTTTTTCCATAAGCGCTTCTAATATAGCATTTTCAGAAGGAGAACCCCATCCACCATATGTTTTGCCTTCAAAATCTTTAGGAGATTTAATGTTTTTTTCCACAGGCGCCGCAAATCCAGAAGTGTTATGTTGAATAATTGTAGCTATAGCCTTTATTGGAAGTGGATCTTTAGATGTTCTTGCATAAGTTACATCTTCTTGATAGCTTACACCAAAATCTCCTTTGCCTGTAGCAATTAAGGTTGCAGTACTTCCTTCTGCTGGCTGAATAATCTCCACATCAAGTCCTTCTTCTTTAAAATATCCATTATCTTTTGCTACGTATAATCCAGTATGATTGGTGTTTGGTATCCAATCTAATATAACTGTAACCTTTTTTAAGGCTTCTTCCTTTTTTACACCTTGGTCTTTTGTAGTACAACCCACAAATAAAACCGTAGTCATTGAAACTGTTAATAATAATGAAATTGCTTTTTTTAGCATAATGTTACCTCCAAATAAAATAATAATTAGTATACAAATTTAGATTTTCTTATCTTTCTTATTTCTACTCCAAGGGGTGAGTAAATACTGTAATAAATACAACAACCCAAACAGTGCCATGCTTAGTACTACGATAATTATAATTACTGCAAAAACTTTATCAAGCGCGTATGAATTTTTAGCTCTAATCATATATACCCCAAGACCCTTATCACCGCCAAGCCATTCTCCAATAATTGCCCCCATAATACTATAGGTTGCCGCTATTCTAAGGCCTGAAAAAAAGTTCACTGTTGAGGATGGTAGCTTCACCATGGTGAAAATTTGAAACTTACTAGCCCCCATAGTCTTTAAAAGATTTATCATATCCATGTCGACTGATTCTAAACCATCAATCAAACTAACAAGTATAGGAAAAAAACATACTAGTACTACCACAATAATCTTAGGTAATATTCCAAATCCAAACCATATTATAAAAAGTGGTGCTAAGGCAATAATAGGAATAGTTTGGGATACTACTACAATTGGATATAAACATTTTTTTATAATTTTCACATTATCCATTAATATAGCTAAAATTAGTGCAAATAAAATTGATATTATGAATCCAATCATGGCTTCATATAAAGTTGCATAAATATGACTTGTGATATCGGGAAGTATTTTAACTAATGTAATAATAATATCTTTTGGTGAAGGTAGTATGTACTGTGGAACCTTCCAGATATCTATAGATACCTGCCATATAAAAAGGACTAATAATTGAAAAACTATAGGAATAAGCTTATTTTCTATATTTATATACTTTTTCATTCATGGTCACACCTTCAGCTTTATAATCAATTTTCACCATAGAAACAACCCTTGATGCTCCATGCTCTACACAAATTTCTTGAGCCTTTTTAACTATATCTAAAAGCTCATCTAGTTCACCTTCCATAGTAGTTTCCATTGGTCCCACCTCATATTTCACTCCACTGGCTTGAATATACTCTATAACCTTGTCTACCACAGGATAAATTCTTTCCTCTGTCACCACTGGTATAACTTGAAGACTTACATTTACAACTGACATTTTAATTCCTCCTTATTCATCACCTATGGTGATGAATTATTTAAATAAAATAAACCCTTAGCTCATAATTGAACGAAGGGTTTTAGAATCGTATAACTTTGCACCATTTATATAGTCTTTTTTCAAACTAAGTACAAATCATATTTTCCCTCCGTTGGCATTACCCAATTCAGGTTATAAGGGTCGAAACTTAACTGCTTCTTCTCAGACAAAAATATTGACTCCCCTAATTTTTAATATTTAATTACATTCCACCTACATATTACCTAAAGTTTCTTGTATTGTCAAACCATAAAAAAATGCACCTTTTATTCAATGCGTTTTTCTTAAGAGTTCATATTAGCTTCAAACTTTTTAATATATTCCTTAAGTTCGTCTATCTGTTTTTGTAAATCCTTATTATTGCCATTAGAATTATTGTTTCCATTGCCTGAGACTTGACTTTCTTCCTGTGCTTTTAGATTTTGAATTTGAGCTGCAATTATAAAAATAGTCTGTGCTACGCTGAATAAAAAATTGGCTACTACATTTTGTTGATTAACATTAAACTTAGAAGCAATTGCAATCCCTATTATTGTTGCTAAAGTAGCTAATTCAGAAGGCGTGTAATCTTCTATGTTTTTCATATAATACCCCATTTAAAAAATCGCTATATTTTATAATATGTATTTTATAACAAAGTGTAATGAATATTTTTTTAATATATGGCATGAAGGTATGTTTATTCATATATTACTCATAAAGAGGTGATATATTTGAGTGTTTATGCTACAACAAAATTCGCAGATGCAGTATTTGAAGGTGGTGGAATCAAAGGCATTGGTCTTGTAGGTGCCTTAAAAGTATTTGAAGATAATGGGTATCAATGGAAAAACGTTTCGGGGACCTCTGCTGGCTCTATTGTAGCCGCACTAGTAGCAGTAGGCTTCTCAGCTGAAGAAATAAAAAAATTAATGCTCAAGCTAGACTTCACAAAAATAACCGATAAAAATAAGTTTAATATACCTATATTATCTAGCACGGGAAATTTGCTTTCTAAAAAAGGCATTTTTAAAGGTGATTATTTGAAAAACTGGGTTGATGAAGTTCTGTCAAATAAACTTGAGAATACAAACAGAAAAAAAATAACCTTTGGCGATTTGATTATTCCGGAGGAAACGGGTATTCTTTTGAATGATAACAAATATAAAAGAAAATACAAACTTCATATTATTGCTACGGATATAAGCCGTGGAAAGATGCTAATACTACCTGAAGACATTGTTGATTATGGGATAAATCCCGATGAACTTCAAGTAAGTTTGGCAGTAAGAATGAGCATATCTATACCCTATTTCTTTCAACCTGTTAATTTATATGATGTAACTACTAATAAAAAGTCTTTCATTGTTGACGGTGGTGTTTTAAGCAATTATCCAGTTTGGATTTTTGATGTAAATGGCATGCCCCGCTTCCCAACCATTGGCTTTAAACTTGCTGGAAATAAAAAAATACGAGAACATAAAATTACAAATATCATAAATTTTACTAGTTCTATTATTGAAACTATGTTAGAGGCACAGGATGATATTCATATAAAAGAAATGGATTACTTGCGTACTGTAAAGATTAATTCTCTTGATATTAAAACCACTGATTTTTCAATCTCTAATAAAAAAATTATGGATTTATATAGATCTGGTGAAATTTGTGCCAAGCAATTCCTTGTAAGTTGGGAAATTAACTATAAAAAGCATCGAATGTTCAGAGATAATTATTTTAAATAACAAGATTTAAAAAACACGTAACAGGTCCCTATTACGTGTTTTTTAAAGGTGTATTTCACCACTCCTATAGTGGTCTTTACATTTCTATTTTTATACCTCTACTTAAAGTATTTTCATAATCTATAAATTCGTATACATCTCCATCAAATAAATCACTAAAATCCTTAAGTTCTTCTAATTTTAAATCTTCTATAGCTTTATGCTCTTTTTCACAATGTAACACTATGGATCCTATAACTCCATGGGCATCTCTAAATGCCATTCCCTTATTTACGAGATAATCAGCTGCTTCAGTAGCATTTAAAAAACCTCTTTTAACTGCACTATGCATGTTTTCTTTTTTTATTTTTAAAGTACTTAACATTCTATTCATAACCTTTAAGCATTTTAAAACTGTGTCAACTGCATCAAAGAAGGGTTCCTTATCTTCCTGCATATCTTTATTATAAGCCAGTGGAATTCCTTTCATAGTAGTAAGTAAGCTCATTAAATCTCCATACACTCTACCAGTTTTCCCTCTTATAAGTTCTGCCGCATCTGGATTCCTTTTCTGTGGCATTATACTGCTGCCAGTAGAGAATTCATCACTGATTTCTATAAAATCAAACTCTTTAGTCGACCATAAAATGAATTCCTCACTTAATCTACTAAAATGCATCATCAATATAGAAAAATCAGATAAAAGTTCTAATAAATAATCTCTATCACTTACCCCATCCATAAAATTATCTACAGGTTTTTTAAATCCTAATTCTCTCGTTGTAAAACCTCTATCTGTATCATAGGTTGTTCCTGCAAGAGCACAACATCCAAGAGGATTTTCATCCATAATCTGGATAGCACTAGTGATTCTTTTCTTATCCCTACTTAACATACTGTGATATGCCATAATATGTTGTTTGAAGGTTATCACTTGAGCTCTTTGCATATGTGTATAACCTGGCATTATAACAGCATTGTCACTTCCTAATTTTTGAATAGTAGTTAAAATACTATCCAAATTATCAATTACTTCGCTAGCTTTATGTTTGGAATATAATCTCATATCCACTGCGACCTGATCATTTCTACTTCTTGCTGTATGGAGTTTTTTACCTACATCGCCTACAAGTTTTGTAAGTTGTATTTCCATAAAACTGTGAATATCTTCATAGTCGCCTTCAATTTTCAGTTTACCCTCTTGAATATCTGATAAAATAGAATTAAGACCATCAACTATAATTATACTTTCTTTACTAGTTAAAATACTGCATTTCGCAAGCATTTTAACATGAGCTATGCTGCCCATAATGTCCTCGTAATATAACCTTTTATCAAAGCTTAGAGAACTGTTAAAGTCCTCCATAAGCTTGCTTTCTTTATCTAGAAATCTTCCACCCCAAAGCTTCATAATATCACCTGCTTTACCTTTTGTATATTTTGAAATTCCTCTTAATAGTTATTTAATTTTTTGTATGCTTTTATTTTACTTGGCAATGAAAATAAATTAATAAATCCTTCTGCATCTTTATGATCATATAACACACTTGCACCAAAAGAAGAAATAGACTCATCATATAGTGCATTCGGTGATTCTTTGCTTGATACCATAATATTTCCTTTATAAAGCATTAATGTAACAGAACCTGTTACTGTTTCTTGAGTCTTATCAACAAATGCATCAAGGGATTCTCTCATAGTAGTAAACCAAAGTCCATCATAAACAAGTTCTCCATATTTTTGTGATATTTGGTATTTAAAGTGAAGTGTATCTTTATCTATGGTTATTTCCTCTAACTCTTTATGAGCTGCATAAAGAACAGTACCACCTGGTGTTTCATAAATTCCTCTTGATTTCATTCCCACAAGTCTATTTTCTACTAAATCTACAATTCCTATTCCATTTTCTCCACCAAGTTTATTTAATACAGTAACAATATCTATCGGCTCAAGTTCTATGCCGTCTACTTTTTTTGCAATTCCCTTTTCAAAATATATTTCCACATAAGTAGGTTCATCTTTAGCTTTTTCTGGAGGCGTAACCATAAGATACATCTCTCTCTTATGATCATTTTTGAAATCTTCAATATCTCCGCCTTCATGACTTGCATGCCATAAGTTTTGATCGACTGAATATATCTTGTCTTTCGTAACTGAAGTTGATATACCTCTTTCATTAGCATAATCTATGGCATCTTCTCTTGAATTTATGTCCCAAATTCTCCAAGGAGCAATAATCTTTATAGAAGGATCTATAGCTGCAATTCCAACTTCAAATCTTACTTGATCATTACCTTTACCAGTACATCCGTGACATATATATTTTGCTCCTTCTTTATGAGCAATTTCAACAAGTTTTTTAGCTATTAATGGTCTTGCAAAAGCTGTACCTAATAAATACTTTCCTTCATATGTAGCATTTGCTTTAACTCCCTTAAATACATAATCTTTTATGAATTCAGCCGTTACATTCTCAATATAAATTTTTACTGCACCAGAACTTAAAGCCTTTTTCTCAATTGCCTTCATATCGTCTTCTTGTCCAACATTAATACAAGCTGCTACAACATCCATATCATAGTTTTCCTTAAGCCAACTTATTATTATAGAAGTATCTAGTCCTCCTGAATATGCTAAAACCACTTTTTCTTTCATTTTAATTTCCCCTTTCAATTTGGATAACATCTTTATAATGCACTATATTTGTGATTATTTATGATTATTTGTGATTATTTGTGAATATTTATACATTTTTATGCATATTGGATATTTCCTTTTTTTCTTTTACTTATTTGTTTCTTAGCTTCTATCATTGATATAACTACCTTCTTTTTATTTATTATATATTACTTTATATAATAATGCAATGCTTTTTTGTATTTATATTCATCTTTTTATAATATTTATACACAACAATCGATATATACTTACCAAACTAATTGATTTTCCTCATTCTTAACAATAAAAAAATATATTATTGCTATTGTATTTAATCACTTTTGAGATTAAATGATTTTAAAAATGAGATAAAACTCGAAAGTGCCCTTAGCTAAATAATTAGCTAAGGGCACTTTCATTTATAGTTTAATATTATAAAAAAAACAATTAATCTGCAATATTGAATACTTCTAAATTTGCACTTATAATATTTTTTTTCATAAGCTCAACTACAGCCTTTGCAGTATCTAATGAAGTAATAACTGCAACATTACATTCTATAGCTGTTCTTCTAATTCTAAAGCCATCTGTTTTTGAATCATTTCCTTTAGTAGGAGTATTTATTACTAAGTCAACCTGCCTGCTCTTTATTACATCAATGATACTAGGTGTTCCTTTTGCAATTTTTTTAACCTCTAAAGCATCAATTCCGTTTTCTTTTAATAACTTAGCTGTACCGTGGGTTGCCATAAATTCATAATTCAATTTACTAAATGCTTTAGCTATATACAAAAACTCTTCGTTATCCTGTGGATTTATCGCTGCCAAGATAACTCCTTTTTCCTTTTCGATCTTCATTCCCGAAGCTACAAGCCCTTTATATAGAGCTTCTTCAAAAGTTCTTCCCATTCCAAGAACCTCTCCCGTGGATCTCATTTCTGGTCCAAGGCATACCTCAACCTCTTGAAGTTTTTGAGTTGAAAATACAGGAACCTTAACTGACACTAATTTTGGCTCCTTGTAAACTCCACTACCATACCCTAAATCCACTAACTTTTCTCCCAGCATAACTCTTGTTGCAAGCTCAACAATTGGGACCTTACTTACCTTACTAATGTACGGAACTGTACGGCTAGCTCTTGGATTAGCCTCTATTATATATAATTCATCTTTAAATTCTATAAATTGAATATTAATCATGCCTATCACTTGTAGTCCTATAGCTATTTTTTTAGTATATTCTAATATTTTTTCTTTTATAGCGTCTGATATGTTTTGACTCGGGTATATTGTTATACTATCTCCAGAATGGACCCCCGCCCTCTCTAGATGTTCCATAATACCTGGTATTAATATATCCACGCCGTCGCAAATAGCATCAACTTCTATTTCCCTGCCTAACAAATATCTATCTATTAATACTGGATTTTTCTTATCTTTCTCAAATGCATTCTTTAAATAATGCTCTAATTCCTTTTGCGCATAAGTTATTTCCATTCCCTGTCCACCTAATACATATGAAGGTCTAACCAAGACTGGATACCCAATATTTTCAGCCTCAAGCAATCCCTCATTTAGATTCCAAACCGCTTTTCCCTTTGGTCTATTTATATTTAACTTCTCTAGTAGTGCATCGAATTTTTCTCTATCCTCCGCTACATCCATTTGTTCTGGCTTAGTTCCATATATAGATACATTTTTTTCTTTTAAGAATTTAGCGAGCTTGATTGCAGTTTGACCTCCAAATTGAAGGATAACTCCATCTGGATTTTCTTTTTCAATAATATTAAATACTTCTTCCTCTGTTAACGGTTCAAAATATAATTTGTCTGAAATATCAAAGTCTGTACTTACTGTTTCAGGGTTATTATTTACTATTATAGTTTCAATTCCGAGCTTTCTAAGAGCAATTACACTGTGAACAGATGCGTAATCAAACTCAATACCCTGCCCTATTCTAATAGGACCAGATCCTATTACCATAACCTTCTTTTTATTACTTACCTCTACCTCATCATACTCATCGTAAGTTGAATAGTAATATGGTGACAATGCTTCAAATTCTCCCGCGCAAGTATCCACCATCTTATAGACAGGTTTAATGTTCCATGTATTTCTTAGTTCGTAAATCACATTTGGATTTACCTTTAATAAATCCGCAATACCCTTGTCTGAAAACCCTTTTTTCTTCAATAAAAGTAGCCAATCTTTATTGATATCTTGCACCGTGGATTTTTTTATCTTTTCCTCTTCATCCACTATCCACTTAATTTTATTCACAAAAAATTTATCTATCCCTGTAATTTCTGAAACCATTTCCACCCTATAGTCACGTCTGAGCATTTCAGCTAAATGGAATATTCTCTCATCATCAGGTGCCATTACTCTTTTCTTTAATTCGTTTAAGCTTTTTTGTGAAAGCGAATCATATTGCAATGAATATCTTCCGATCTCCAATGATCGAATTCCTTTCAATAGTGCCGCTTCAAAATTACTTCCAATTGACATTATTTCGCCTGTAGCCATCATCTTTGTACCTAGGACTCTATTTGCTCCCTCAAATTTATCAAAAGGCCACCTAGGAATTTTAACTATCACATAATCTAGCGAAGGTTCAAAACAAGCATATGTTTTTTGTGTTACAGCATTTTCTATCTCATCGAGCATATATCCCAGTGCTATTTTTGTAGCTACTTTTGCAATTGGATATCCCGTAGCCTTTGAAGCTAGCGCTGAGGATCTGCTTACCCTTGGATTAATTTCTATAACTGCGTACTCGAAGCTTTTAGGATTCAGAGCGAGTTGAACATTGCAGCCACCTTCTATACCTACACTATTTATAATATCTATTGATGCACTTCTAAGCATTTGGTATTCTTTATCAGAAAGAGTCTGGCTTGGCGCTACAACAATGCTATCTCCGGTATGTATTCCTACAGGATCTATGTTTTCCATATTACATACGCAAATGCAATTACCAAGGCCGTCCCTCATAACTTCATATTCTATCTCTTTCCACCCTTTAATCGACTTCTCTAAAAGAACCTGTCCAATGGAACTTAATTGCAATCCTAGTTCTAATATCTCAACTAGTTCCTCCTCAGACTCAGCAATTCCACCGCCGCTTCCTCCCATTGTATATGCCGGTCTTACAATTACAGGATAGCCTATCGTACTTGCAAAACTTACTCCGCCTACTATATCTGTAGCAATTGCACTTTCTACAACCGGCTGATTAATCTCTTGCATAAGATTTCTAAAAAGCTCTCTATCTTCCCCTTTTTTTATAGCTTCTATGGAGGTTCCAATTACTCTTACATTATATTTTTCTAAAATACCATTATCAAATAGTTCCACCGCTAAATTAAGCCCAGTTTGCCCTCCCATACCGGCAAGTAAACTATCTGGCCTTTCCTTTTCAATAACTTTTTCCAAATATTCTATAGTTAAAGGTTCTATATAAACCTTGTCTGCAACCTCTTTATCTGTCATTATTGTTGCTGGGTTACTATTTACAAGTACAACTTCTACACCTTCTTCTTTCAATGCTTGACAAGCTTGAGTTCCGGAATAATCAAATTCGGCGGCTTGCCCTATTATTATCGGCCCTGATCCAATTACTAGTACTTTTTTAATTCTTTTATCCAATGGCATATTAATCCTCCTCTATGTTATATCTTATTAAATTATATTTATATAATCCAAACTTTATAAGTTTTAAACTTTCAATTATCAGTTCTCCACTCGTCTCCTATGTCACCGAGAGAAATTTATCAAAAATCGCATCTATATCCTTAGGTCCTGGACAAGCTTCTGGATGGAACTGTACTGAATATATCGGTAAATTTTTATGTTTCATTCCTTCTATGGTTCCATCATTTACGCTTACATGAGTAACCTTCATATCTTCCGGCAGCACGCTTACATAATATCCATGGTTTTGCGTTGTAATATAAACCTTATTTTCCTCTATATCTTTAACTGGATGATTACACCCTCTATGACCAAATTTAAGTTTATCAGTTTCCCCACCAAGGGCTAATGCTAAAAGTTGATGTCCTAGACAAATTCCAACTATTGGCTTTTTACCTATAAGTATTTTCAACTCTCTTATCGCCTCTTGTAAATCCTCTGGATTACCAGGTCCATTTGATAAAAATATTAAATCAGGATTGATACCTAATATTTCTTCCGCTTTTGCACTTGCAGGGAATACTGTTACTTTACAATTTCTATTAATAAAAGAGCGCAATATGTTTTGTTTTATTCCAAAGTCTATAACAGCTACATGTTGTCCACTGCCGTAAGTTGTGTAGCACTCTTTTGTAGTAACCTCCATCACTGCATCAGTATTATTAAAATCCGCTAGCTTTTGATTAATTTCAATTTGCGACAATTCCTCTCTAGTAATAATCCCTTTCATAGTACCATTATTTCTAAGTATTTTTGTTAATGCTCTTGTATCAATACCTTCAAGTCCTATTATTTTATTTTGCTTAAGATATCCCTCTAGGTCCATTTCGCATCTAAAGTTATTTGGATATTCGCATCTTTCTCTAACGATGAAACCTTTCACCTTAGGCGATTTTGACTCTGAATCTTCTAAATTAATTCCGTAATTCCCAATGAGTGGATATGTCATAGTTACTATTTGCCCATAATAGGAAGGATCCGTTAAAACTTCTTGGTATCCGGTCATACCTGTATTAAAAACCACTTCCCCCACGCTTTCCTCTAAATATCCAAATAAATTACCTTCAAATATTATTCCATTCTCTAAAATTAGTTTACCTTTCATATTAAATCCTCCTTATAAAACAATATTTTCTCTAATTATCAAAAGACATTTTCGAATATTTATACATTTTTATGCATAGTGTATATTTTTATTGCATATATTTTTTTTAATTATTTTTTAGCAATTTTCCTTATATTAACTAGCCTAATTCTATTTATTATATATTAATTTTTATAATAATGCAATGTTTTTTCTTAGAAATTTATTCATTTAATCTAATAATTATGCATTGCAAACTAACTAAACACTTGATAAACTAATTTATTTTACACGTTTTCAGCAAAAATTATTAATAATAAAGGTATGTTTTTCTAAAAAAAGAAGGATGATAGAGAGATTAATTAAATAATCTCTCTATCATCCTTCTTATATTAATCGCATTTATTAACAAAACAGAAAATAAATCTACAGTATTATTATGACTATTATTAACTGTATTATATTTAATAATATTAAATTCAAAATTTACAGAACAAAAAACACATACCATAATAATCTATACTCCTTCCTAGTCTCACAGGACTAACTTAAAAGTGTACTTTTCTTTTATTTTACTCACATTTCTATTTATTTTAATTTAAATTCTAAAGTTTGTCAATGTAAAAATATATAAATCCATAATTTTATGATTCGTTTATGATAATGTCCTAGTATACCGTTTTTGATTATGTCCCAAACAGACAAAAATATAGTGTAGAATATACCTCATAAGAATGTATAAATGGGGTGTTCATAATCAGAAAGGTTGACTTAAATATGAAAGAA
>NZ_JAENWL010000278.1 GCF_016650095.1 Clostridium sp.
AAACATAAATTATTCATCACGTATAACGACATATAATTATTTAAGCTTCCATAAATTATAATTCTACATTAATTTACAATTTCCTTTATATAGCGTGAAGTTTTAATATTTATTACTATACTATAACAACCCATGGTATATCTTGCTTGGATATTTTATTTACAATTTACGTCAAAAATTGTATAATTAGATAAATAATTCATGCACGCAAATGAAAGGAGTTAATTTACAATGAGAATGACCAAAATAATATGTACCCTAGGACCCGCTGTAGATAATGAGCATTCTTTAGAACAATTAATACTTGGAGGTATGGATGTAGCGAGATTAAATTTTTCTCATGGTACTCACGAGGAACAAAAATTAAGAGTTGATAGAGTAAAAACAGTTAGAGAAAAATTAGACATTCCGGTTGCATTATTGCTTGATATTAAAGGACCTAAAATTAGATTAGGTAAATTTAAAAAAGATGAAGTAATATTACAAGCTAACAATGAGTTTATACTTGTTAATGAAAACATTTTAGGAACGGAACAAAAATCAACTATTTCCCATAAGGAACTATATAAAGATGTTAAGGTTGGCACAATAATATTAATAAATGATGGACTGGTGGAAATAGAAGTGCAAAAATTGGTGGGTAAGGACATCTATTGCAAGATAAATATTGGTGGCAGCATAAGTAATAACAAAGGTGTAAATGTTCCCGAAACAGACACACATTTACCTGGAATAACACATCAGGATATTGAAGATATAAAGTTTGCTATAGATAATGAATTTGACTTTATAGCTTGCTCATTTGTAAGAAAGGCTTCAAATGTAAATGAAGTGAGAGAAGTATTACAGAGAAATGGTGGACAGGATATAAGGATAATTGCAAAGATTGAAAATAGAGAGGGCGTAAGTAATTTTGATGAAATATTAGAGGCTTCAGATGGTATTATGGTAGCAAGAGGAGATTTAGGGGTGGAAATACCTATAGAGGAAGTTCCGATTGTTCAAAAGATAATAATCAAAAAATGCTATCAAAGTGGTAAACCTGTAATAACAGCAACTCAAATGCTTGATTCAATGATTATAAATCCAAGACCTACTAGGGCCGAAGCTAGTGATGTTGCAAATGCTGTATATGATGGAACTAGTGCGATTATGCTTTCAGGTGAAAGTGCTATTGGTAAATATCCTATTGACAGTGTAAAAACCATGGTTAGGATTGCTCAAATGGCAGAAGGCTCTATTGATTATGAAAATAAACTAGCTGCAATGCAATCTGAAATGGTGGAAAACATTACAGATGCTATTAGCTATTCAACTTGCGCAATTGCTTTAAAGCTAAAGGCAGCGGCAATAATTTCTGCAACTCAATCTGGACAAACAGCTAGAATGATTTCTAGATTTAGGGCATCTTGTCCCATAATAGCAACTACATCAAATAAAAGGGTTCAAAGACAGTTAAGCATTTCCTGGGGGGTTATCCCATTACTAATTGGAGAAGTAACAAACGTTGAAGAAATGTTTGAAATTGGAGTTAAAAAGGCTTTAGAACTTAAATTAGTTAAACACGGAGATATTGTTGTAATAACCGCTGGAGGGCCAGTAGGAATAACTGGAACAACTAATCTATTAAAAGTCCAAACAGTAGATGATGCTATTGTAAATAATATTTAATATATAAAATTAAAATAAGTAAAATAAGAGGCCCTGGATTTCCAGGGCTAAATCACCTATTCTACTCCACACTTTTCAAAGACCCAAGCATATCAATTTTCTCTAACTTTTTGCTAAGAAACTTATTAACAATTAAAGAAAATATAAAGCTTAACCCAGCAGAATATATGTAACTATTAATTTTAATATTTCTTACTATGGTCATATCTTTCTGTTGAGTTGCACTTATCATAAATGTAGTTAATATTATTCCCAGTGGTATTCCAATTATAATTCCAATAATAGTAAAGATTGTGTTTTCTCTTAGAACTAATACCCTTATTTCCTTAGGTATAAACCCCAATACCTTTAAAGTAGCAAGCTCTCTCATTCTCTCATAATAATTTAGAATACCCAAATTGTATAAAACTACTAGACCAAGGACTCCGCCAAAGATGATAAACACCACAGTAATTGAGATTACTGTACGGGTTTGATTATTTACAGCTACCTCCATTTCGCTTCTTAATTTTACGATATTAATAAAATCATATTTTTTTGTGCTTTCCATAAAACTCTTTACATCCTTTGTTTTCACATAAACATTAGATGGCTTATATTCCTGCCCCAGTTTTCTCCACAAAGATTTGCTTAAATAACAACCAAATATACTATCCCTAATTTCTGATACCTTTACTTTTATACTGTCAGGTTCCCCAGCAACAAGGATGTCAAGAATATCACCATTTTTGATATTCATTTTTTTGGCCAATGTAGATGATATTATAGTTCCATCACGAGGCATAGTCATACTTTCCTGTACCTCCACGGAAGGCACCATTAGAAATACTTTATCCTCCATTATGCTAACTATTGTGTTTTCACTTTTTTCATGTTTTGATATTTTAATAGGCTGATTCATTACACTCTCTGCTCTGTCTACACCAATGAGTTTTTTTATTCTCTCAGCTTCATCCGATGTTGCACCATATTGCAATATTACATTAGCATCATATTTATACATATTAGCAAACAAATTATTAGTTGATGTTGTTATAGAATCATGAAACCCAAAACCTGTAAGAATAATTGCCATGCAACCTGCTACACCAATTACGCACATAAAAAGTCTAGTTTTATTTCTAAAAATATTCCTTGTAATAGTCTTCTGAACAAAGTTCATATTTGACCATAGAAACTTGATTTTTTCAAAAATGTTTGCCTTTCCAATTTTGGGTGACTTTGGCCTCATACATTCTGTGGGAGAATGTTTTATCTCACTTATACATACCGCAGCAGCTGTCCCCACACATATAACAGTTGTAAGAATAACTGATTTAATAATTGATAAAACATCAATTTCTAATGGAAAATCCGGTAGAGTCATCATTGAGCTTGTAATTCCCACCATCCCTTTTGCCAACAATTTTGATGGTAAAATCCCAATAATATTGCCCAAAACTACCACAATAAGAGCATAAGAACAAAAATAAGTTAATATAACAATTTTGCCATATCCAAATGCCTTTAATGTTCCAATCATCATTCTGCCATTTTCTACTACTCTTGTCATAGTAGTAAACATAATAAAAGCTGAAATCAAAAAAAATATCATTGGCATCAAACTGGTCATTGCTTTTGAACTATTGAGCATAGTTATTATAATGTGAGCTTTTTCATTATCATCAAAACTTAATAATCGTATTAATTTTGTACCTAGAATTTTTTCAACATCATTTTTAAATTGATTTTCGGAAGTATTATCCTTAAGCTTTAAAGTGATTGTATTATAGCCAATTAATTCTTTCCTCTCTTTTAAAGCATCCTCTTTTACATATGCAAAACCATGTTTCAAACTATTGGGAATTGCATCTGTATCGCCAACATTGCTTATATACTCCGGGCTATCAATGAGTGCGCAAACAATGAAGCTAAGTTTTCTATCCTCATTCTTAATTCTTAGATCAATTTTATCATCAATATGAATATTGTGAGCTTTAGCATAAGAAGCATCCAGCATGCATTCTTTGTTACTCTCAAACATTCTTCCTGAAATGATATAAGGCTTGTCTATTATAAAATCTCCTGATATACCCTGCAAATCAATATTAATATTTTCATCTTGATAAATTTCTGTTTGTACATTAATCTCTGACTGGGTGCTTTCTACAGAATCAAGTTTTGAGATCTTCCTTTCATCTGACTTAGTAAACTGAATTCCATTTACCCAATAATCAGCAACATTTTGAGTATCATAATAGCTTTTAGCCATGTTCTCCATATTGAAGTTATATTCACCCATACCAACAAAAAGCAATACTCCAAGAGCTGTAACAATGATCACAGACATTAGCCTTGGAAGTGTGGATAGTATGTCTCTAAAAAAATTACGAATTAACATTTATATCACCAATCTCACTTCCATTTATATTTAGTAGTACATATAAAGACCGACTTATCTACTTAAGATAAGTCGGTAATTTTTATAATATTATTACGCCCCATACTCCTAAAGCGAGGCAATACATGTTTAATATTTACTTCTTCAAATAAATGACATATCATAATATCTTATTTATACTACATTATAACATAAATTTTAAGTATCGGAGATTAATTTATCTAAAACACAACTAAAAATATATATCTGAAAATTCGATTTTGGCACTTTGAATAACATTATTGTCACCACTCTGCAATTTGCTATTAACTTCATTACATGAAGTTATCTCATCAATATTTATTGGATCAATTGTAGGAAGCAATACTGTAAATGTGCTGCCTACTCCTTCATGACTTTTCAATGATATCTCACCATCTAATTCACTTACAAGAAGTCTAACTAGATACAACCCGAGCCCCGTCCCTTCAGCTTGCCTTGAGAAACTTGAATCTGCCTGACCGAATCTTTCAAAAATTATTTTCTGCTTATCCTCGGCAATACCCACTCCCTCATCTTGCACACTTATAGAAATCATATCTGCTTTTTTATAATTTTTTATCTATAAACTCACAGTAATTGATTTTCCACTAGAAGTAAACTTTAAAGCATTAGACAAAAGGTTAAGCATGATACGTTCTATCTTCTCCTCATCAAAATAAATATTCTTTATTGATAAATTAGTAGTAAATTTTAAATTCACATTTTTTTGTTCAGCATATAATTGCACCGAACTTACAATTGCATCAATAACATAAACAACATTGAAGTTTGTCTTATTCATCTTCACTTGACATGAACTAATACGAGTAATATCAAGTAAATTATTGATTAGTCGAAGTTGTCTGTATGTATTCTGATTAATTGTCTTTAAATACTTACCAACTCTTTGCGTAACTTCATCCTTACATAAATGGTCAATTGCTTGTAATGCCAAATTTGTAACTGATAGTGGCGTTTTCAATTCATGAGTAATGAGATAAAGAAATTCATCTTTAAGCTTAATAACTTCTTTAAGGGCTTCTCTTTTCTCTTTCTCTGCAATTAATAATTGACCCTG
>NZ_JAENWL010000152.1 GCF_016650095.1 Clostridium sp.
ATCATTATACGGTATATCTTTTATAAATGATCTGTCTATTTTCAGTTTGTCTACAACATAAATTTTCAGATACATAAGTGATGAATATCCTGTACCAAAATCATCCTTGGATGCTTCCGCTCCATACCCCTTCGCAAAAAAAATAATAGAACATTCAGTTAATTTGATGCTATAATTAATTATGTAATAATAAATGTTAAGAGGGAGTTGTTAATTATATGGATTTGAGTGTTATAAAACTTGGATTGATTGAATACCAGGAAGCCTATGATTTACAGATGAAGATTCTTAAACTGAGTCAGCAGGAAGCAATAGGCAATGTTCTTTTGATATTAGAACATCCAACTGTATTAACTGTAGGGATAAATGGAAAGGACAACAATATCCTAGTAAAAGAGGATGTACTCCATGAAATGGGCGTTGGTGTTTTCCGAAGTAACAGAGGTGGAGATGTAACTTATCATGGTCCTGGACAAGTAGTTGCTTACCCTATTATAAATTTGAATCATTTTGGCAAAGATGTGAAAAACTACGTTAGACTGCTAGAAGAGACCTCAATTGGGTTGATAAAGGAAGAATATGGGCTGATTGCAGATAGAAAGCCTGGATTTCCTGGTGTATGGGTTGGAAATAATAAGATTACGGCCATTGGCTGCGCTGTTAAACGATGGGTCACAATGCACGGGTTTGCCTTAAACGTAAACACTAATTTAGAGCATTTCAAATTGATTAATCCATGTGGTTTTACAGATAAAGGAGTAACTTCTCTGGAAAAATTGTTAGGGGAATCACAGGACATTGACATTGCTATAAACCATATTATTAAGCATTTTAGTGATTTATTTAGTGTGAAGCCTCAAATTATAGATAAAAAAATATTTTTAAAAAAGGTAGGGAACTTATATGTTGGAGAATAGAAAACCGGACTGGCTTAAAATAAAAATTTCTAGTAGCGCTGAACTTCATAGTGTAATCGATATGATGAGAAAGCTCAACCTTCATACAGTTTGTGAGGAAGCAAATTGCCCTAATCTTATGGAGTGTTTTAGTAATAAGACAACCACCTTTATGATTCTTGGAAGGGAATGCACTAGAAATTGTACGTTTTGTACTGTTAGTAAAAATACACCTACAAATGTAGATATACAGGAGCCGTTCCATGTAGCAGAAGCAGTAAAACAACTTGGTTTAAAACATGTTGTAATCACATCAGTAACAAGGGATGATCTTTCCGATGGAGGGGCTGGACATTTCGCAAAGGTTATAGAAGCGGTAAAAGAAGTATCTCCGAGTACTGCCATAGAGGTTCTTATCCCAGACTTTCAGGGTGATATGGATGCTCTATACCAAGTGGTCAATGCCAAGCCAAAGGTAATCAACCATAATATAGAAACTATAAAAAGGCTTTACCCTGAGGTTAGGCCTATGGCCAATTATAATCGCAGTTTGGAACTACTGAAGAGGGTAAAAGAGATGGATGCCAATATTTATTCAAAATCAGGCCTTATGGTAGGTTTAGGCGAAACCCAAGATGAGGTCATTGAGCTACTTTATGATCTTCGTGAATTTGGATGTGAAATAGTTACAATTGGCCAATACTTGGCTCCGTCTAAGAAACACCATCCAGTTATAGAATATGTAACTCCAGAGATTTTTGGTATTTATAAAAAGAAGGCTGAAGAAATGGGTTTCAAATATGTTGCATCGGCTCCTCTAGTAAGAAGCTCATACCATGCAGGAGAGGCTTTTAAATAATAGCCCTAAAGTTCCATCATCATTATACGGTATATCTTTTATAACTGATCTATCTATTTATTTTGTTTTGATTAATAAACAATAATTTATTTATGCTATTATATAAATATATAAATCTGTTAAATATAAAGGAGAAAATCATGAGCAATGAACATTTACTAGTTAGTATTTTAATAAATTCAGATAAAATTAGTCAACCTGCTCAAAGAGTACTACAAAGGGCAGGAATCGAAACATTAGAACAGTTAACTCAGTATAAAGAAGAGGAAATGATTGCTTTTCATGGATTCGGACCTAGGGCACTTACAATAATCAAAAGGAAACTTATTGAACATGGTCTTTCTTTCAAAATAGAAGATTAAATTATTGTGACGCTATCGGACGATTATCTACATTGCGCTAAGAAATGTGGACACAATCGAGTTGAAGTAAATAAAATATTTCGAAAGAGTAAATCCAATGAAAATTTCAGGTATTTGCAAAGAGGCATAAAGATAGCAGAAAGGAGATGTCTTATTACAGCTCCCTTATGCTATTTAGGAATACTTATTTTTATCTTTCCCATATTTTTTAGATAATTTAGATAATTTAGATAATTTAGATAATCCTATTTCATTAGCAGCTTCTACATTCATTTTGTCTAATTCACTCTTTGTCTTTTGACCAAGTTATTTACTTTCTTGGTTATTTTTTTGTCTATATGCGCCATTGTAAGATCCTCCCTTATAAAAAATATTTTGCCTCTTAAAAATAGATATTCCAGCAATAATATAACCATATCTATAAAATGTATGTGGTTAGAACGGTTTCAAAGCTCATGACCACCTTTAATAGCGATTTCATCCCTAATTTTATTAAGTTCTCCATTAATTCGGCATTGCTCGAAATGGCAATTCCCATCAACTTGCACAGCCTGTACATAACATAATACTATACTGCATAAAATAAATTGTTAAGTAGTAATATATCAAATTCATAAAGCATAATTAACATTAATACTAATAAATACAAAAATCTATTTTCTAAACCATATGTTTTAAAGGGGGGAATATTAAATGTCCATTACTATACAATCCGCAATAGACAAGTTAAGAATAGCAGTATGGTACCAAGTATCTAATGAAAAGAACATAGACCTTGCTCAAGCGCCTGGAGCTAACATAATTAAAATGGCTATAGCTAAATATATAGACAATATAAATCCAAACGATATAATAGCATTACTAAATCTGAATAAGTATATAACCCAAGTAGGTCCCGACGAAGCAAGTATAGAGGATGATGATGCATTTAATGAATCGCTAAAAAGACTTATTGATAGATATTAAAAGATATTTACTCTTATGATAATAGAAGAGGTTATAAGTACAAAACTTATAACCTCTTCTATTATCAGTTTTTGGTGTCAAATCCTCTTATATAGGCAATAATCTCATCTTCTGGAATCGGTTTAGAATAATAATAACCCTGAACTTCATCGCAACCGTTTTTTAGAAGAAATTCAAGTTGCTCCTTTTCTTCTATACCTTCAGCAATTACTTTTATCCCTAAACCCTTTGAAAGATTTATTATTGTTTTTGCAATTGTTCCATCATCATTATAGGGTATATCTTTTATAAATGATCTGTCTATTTTCAGTTTATCTACAACATAATTCTTCAGATATGCAAGTGATGAATATCCTGTACCAAAATCATCAATGGATAATCCTATCCCCATATCTTTAAGCTTCTTAAGTATTTGTGCTGTAATAATACTATTATCCATTAAAATACTTTCCGTTATTTCAATATCAAGAAAACTTGGTGGAAGACCAGTTTCCTTGAATATATTTTCTATTAATTCAACAAGATATGTCTCTTTAAATTGTACAGCCGAAATATTAACTCCCACTTTAATCGGGAAGCCCAAATCTATTAATTTAACGCCCATTTTGCAGGCCTCACTTAAAACCCATTCTCCAATAGGTATTATAATATTGCTTTCTTCTGCAAGGGGAATAAATTTACTTGGGGGTATGCTTCCCTTGGGGCTATTCCATCTTAATAGTGCTTCAACTCCTATAAACATATTTTTTTGAATATCTATCTGTGGCTGATAATATAATTCAAATTCATCCCTGCTGAGTGCATACCTTAAATTATTAATAATCTCGTAATTTTCTGTAGTTATTTTATTTATACTCCTTTGGTAGAACTCATACCTATTCTTTTTATTTGATTTTACATGATTCACTGCTGAGCTTGCATTTTTAAAGAGTTCATCATGGTAGCAACTATCATCTGGGTAAAGACTTATTCCAGCACTTATTGATACAAAAATTTCTTCACTATATACATTAAACGGATTATTGAATAATAAAAAAATCTTATCAATTCTATGTGTCATATCCTTCAAATCCTCTATTTTTTTAAAAAATATGGTAAACTCGTCTCCATTTGTTCTTGATAGTAAATCTAATTCGCTAATATTTGAAAATAATCTCCTAGATATTTCGCACAGAAGCATATTCCCTGTATCATAACTCATGGTTTCATTTATTACCCTGAAATTATCAATATTAATTATCATCATTGCTGCATTATTTATACTTTGCTTAGTATCATCAATGTATATATTTACCAACTGTCTGAAATAATCCTTATTTGTTGCATTTGTCAGTGCATCGTACTTAAGTATATTGTTCTGATGGTTTATTTCTTCAATATCATCAGTAATCTTCTCACTCATTGTCTTTATTGATACCGAAAGTATTCCTATTTCATCCTTTCGCTGCAAGTATTCCCCAGGGATATCAACTCTATAATTTGAATCTCCAACATTTCTAACTATGTTCGAGATCGCAATTATGGGTTTTGATATCATATTACCCAAACGAAGGGATAGTAATATTGAAAGTATTGATAGAATTCCTATTAAAATATATAGAAATCCCCTTAAAGAAATCATCCTACTGAGTATTTCCTTCTCATCTGCCGTCATCCCGATAATCCAACCATTACTCATTTTTGCCAGTGATGTTACCTTTTTACTGCCATCAGAGGATTTATACTTTATTATAGATGCATCATCTTTTTTCGAATTATCAATACTTTGTTTAAATTGGTCTTTATTAATATCTGCAATATTTTTATTTCCACTATATAATGGGTGGGATATTATCTCATAGTTACTGTTAAGAAGGAATGCAAAACCAGATTTATATATTTTTATACTATCTATTTTTTCTCTTATGTTATCATATGTAAAATCACTACCTATCACACACAGGAGTTCATTCTCCAGATATATAGCCCTTGTATAGGACATAAATTCTACCACTTTCCCATTATCCATCTTCCAATTATAAGGCTTACCCCAATAATCCCTATGTGTAGAAACAGGTGTGAACCACCACGATTTATCCTCAGTACTGTTGAAATTATCAGTATAATATTCCATAGGCACTACGCTTTGCCGCTCAACATTACCATCTCCATCTTGATCTGCATAATATACATCATGCACCTTGCCCGTAAGCTTAGGATTAAAATATACATATGCAGTTTTTCCCTGTGAAGAATTCTGAGCTTGCATTTTAACTGTCGGCTCAATACGTTTTATTAACTCCTCCATATATTTATCATCATGGATTTTGGATTTATCTATATTATTTACCAAATCGTAATCCAATATATTTACTATTTTTGAAACTTCACTAAAATATCCTTCCAAAAAATTGGCATAGGATTTTGCCATATAGCTTAGCTTCTGATTCGCCTCATCCTCTATGGTTGTTGTACTGAATTTTGTACTTAAAAATCCAACTAATAAGGAGGCTATAACAGCTGTTAGTGCTATAGAAAGTATTATCCGACTTCTTATGCTCTTAAAGAAAGAAAGTGTTTTGAAAAGACATACCTTCATTTTATGCACCTCTTATTCTTTTTTCATCTTTATTTTCATTGTAATAAATCGACTTACTTAGATTATACCATTTTTTCTTACTAATTCTATCCCTGCACTTTAAAATACAATTGGGAAAATAAAAAATGAAGGAATTTAAGTGTATTTGTAGAATAGTTTCTAGTGAAAAGGGAGTGAATTTGATGCAACAAACAAATAATACATCTCATATGGTTAGAGGTATAAGAAAAATTAAAAACATATATAATTATTTTAGTAATAGATTGTTTATTAGTGAAAATTTTAATATTATACAAAATATCATAGAAACAAGCACGAACTTAATCTTCTACAAAGATAGAAATAATATCTACCGTTATTGTAATTTAGCTTTTGCTCAATATTTAGGTTTAAAGAAAGAAGAAATTATTGGTCATCCAGTCTTTGAGATAAGCCCTACCGAAATTATAGATATAATTTTAAAAGCAGATAAACATTTTATAAATAATGAGGATATGATAACATATAAATCTATGGTTAATAGTAATAATGGATTTATACATGAGATTATTTTCACTAAGGATAATACTTTCAATACTAAAAATATTGTAGTAACTATGAATGATATTACAAAATTAATAATGTCCCAAAAATCAAATGAGAGGAACTTAAATTTAAATCAAGCAATTCTCGAAATAAATAAAATTATTATTGATAATAACGATATAGTTGAAATCTGTAATCTTGTATTAGATAAAATTACAGATTCTATTGAGCTTGCAGATGCTGGTTGTGTTTTAGTTTTTGATAAAAATGAAAATTTGAATATTATCGCTAGTAAGGGCTATGATACTGAACAATGTAAAAAATTTAGCATTAGTTTAACAGATTCTTTTTATTATAAAAAAAACAACGGCAAAATAGATAATCCTATTATAATTAATGATATTCAAAAGTTCGATTGGAATGAATACACAGACTTTTGGAAACGTTCGCAAGTAAAAATTGATAAAGCAGTTCTTATAAATGATGATTATGAAGTGGATTGGATAAAATATTCAAAGCTCTTAGAAAGTTCTCTTGCAATTACTGTTGAGTCTTCCATTGCTACCCCTATCGTATTTGACAACCATTTATACGGCTTTATAAACATTGACAGTACTGAAAATAATGCTTTTCATGAATCCGATTTAGAAGTAATGAATTATATTAAATATCAAATTGAAGTTGGTATTAGTAAATTCAAGATTTATGAGGAAACTATTTTTTTATCTAGGTATGATGGACTTACAACTCTTTGTAATAGGCGATATTTTGATCAGTTATTTTATGACGCAGTTAAAAATGCAACAAACAAAAGTCAAAGCTTTTACATGGCAATGTTTGATTTAAATGATTTAAAAGTTGTTAATGATACTTACGGACATCTTGCGGGAGATGAATTAATAAAAGACTTTGCTGATAGATTAAGATCTACAATTAAAGATACCGATATCTTAGGTAGACTCGGTGGAGATGAATTTGCTGCTATTTTCTTCGGTGTAGAATTAGAGGTTTTGTACCTTAAATTAGAAAATATAAACGAGAACTTTAGGACTAATCCATTGATATATGAAGGAAATACAATTATAGGTAGTGTGAGCTTTGGTATTTCAGAATTTCCCAAAGATGGATTAGATTATAACAAGTTGTTTAAAAAAGCTGATAAAAATATGTATAAACATAAGCAAAAGATAAAAAATCATGTTTGTCTCGAGAAGATTTAGAGGATTATTTATATCAGTTTTTCCTAATTTCATATCTTTTATTATCTGTATATCCAAGCTTTGGTTATTATGCTAAATGTCAGATACAAAGATTTCAAGCGGGTATTACGATTTTTCAAATTAAACCTCGTTAAGTTGATATCGTTGTATTGTCTACTTAACTGGGTATTTTTCTGTTATCTTCTTATATGTTTTCACAGGTACTCCATATTTTTCTCCCATACGAACTACTTCGAATATAAGCCCGTCAAGTTCTGATTTTTTCCCCTGAGCAATATCCCTTTGCATGGATGTCGATGCCGTAGGTGCCAGTTTATCCAGAATGTCTAAATTAATCTGTACTATATCTATCGTAAAATAAATCCCCATAGCTACAGCCAGAGCATCAATTTCCTTAATTAATGCAATAAAAGTATCTCTGATTTCCCCCTGTTTTTGCATAGCTGCTGCTTCTGCTCCATAATATAAACCACAAGCTGCCATTGCTGACACATAAGAAAATTTCTGCAAAGCATCTC
>NZ_JAENWL010000063.1 GCF_016650095.1 Clostridium sp.
CCTGGAACAGGATTACAGCACTTAGCGAACCTTACAAGCACATTTCCCTCACCCTTAACTATTAGTCCTTGAAAGTCCATTCGCTTTTTCTCATCTTTGCTCACGGTCTTTGTTAACTTTTGCTCAATGTCCTCGATGGTCATGTTTTCTTTGTTTTTATTCTCAAAAACCTCTCTCAATCTATTAACTACAGTTGAAGGCACAATATCTCCTACTCCAACATAAGCAAACAAATCATCAAGAGTTCTAAAATTATATCTCTTATACATTTTTTCTATTGCTTCACCCTTAGCAATTTCTCCAAAATTATATCCTTGCCTTTTAGATTCTCGTTCTAATAAGTCTTTACCTTTTTCAATACTCTCATCTCTTTTAGCCTTTTTGAACCAAGCTTTAATTTTACTTTTAGCTTGATTACTCTTTGTGATGTTTAGCCAATCAATATTAGGTCCCTTTGGCGTAGGTGAAGTTACAATTTCAACTATTTCGCCAGTTTTTAAGTGATATTCGAGTGGTACCATTCTTCCATTAACTTTAGCACCCATACACTTATGACCTATGTCTGTATGAATTCTGTATGCAAAATCAATTGGCGTTGCATCAAGCGGTAGGTTAATGACCTCTCCCTTTGGTGAAAACACAAAAACTTCATCCGAAAATAAATCTATTTTAAATCCTTCCATAAATTCTTCTGCATCAAAAGTTTCCCCTTGCCATTCAAGAATATCCTTGAGCCATGAAAATTTAGAATCAAATTTTTCATCGTCACTCCCCTCTGCACTCTCTACACCCTCTTTATACTTCCAATGAGCTGCAATACCATATTCTGCGGTCTTATGCATCTCATAAGTTCTAATTTGGATTTCAAGAGGTTTTCCTTGTGGTCCGATTACTGTTGAATGTAATGATTGATACATGTTGGGTTTTGGCATTGCAATATAGTCTTTAAATCTCCCCGGAATCGGTTTATAAACCGTATGCACTATACCTAGTGCTGCATAGCAATTTCCAATATCGTTAACTAAAATTCTAACTGCAGTTAAATCAAAAACTTGATCTATAGTCTTATTTTTGGAAACCATTTTTCTGTAGATGCTGTAAAAATGTTTTGGTCTTCCATCAATATCAGCTTCTATTCCAACTATATCTAAGTTAAATTTTAATTCTACCATTATATTGTTGATATTTTCTTCTCGCTCAACTCTTTTTTCTGCAATTATCCTTACTAAATTATAATACTCATTTGGATTTAAATACCTAAGTGATAAGTCCTCTAGCTCCCATTTAATTTTAGACATTCCAAGTCTGTGTGCTAATGGAGCATAAATATCCAAAGTTTCTTTTGCCTTCTGTTTTTGTTTTGCAACCGGCATAAATTTAAGCGTTCGCATATTATGAAGTCTATCTGCAAGTTTAATAAGGATAACTCTAATATCCTTAGCCATAGCTAAGAGCATTTTACGAACATTATCAGCCTGTTCCTCTTCCTTAGTCTTATATGTAATTAGTCCAAGCTTAGTTACACCCTCCACTAAAGTTGCTACTTCTATATTAAACTCCTTGCTTACATCTTCAAAAGTATATATTGTATCTTCAATCACATCATGAAGTAAGCCTGCAACGAGTGTGCTAGTATCAAGTCCCATTTCAGCTAAAATACATGCAACTTCTACTGGGTGCACTACATAGGGCTCACCAGACTCTCTCTTTTGCTCTTTATGCGCAGCATAAGAAAAATTAAAGGCTTTAATAATAAGATCTTTATCTACATTATTACAATTATTTTCAATCTTATATAACAATTTTTCCAACATGGCTTATACACTCCTAAAATCAAAGGCTGGTTTAATTAACCAGCCAATACTTTTTCTAATATTATATAATATCTTGTAGAAATATGCAATTTTAATTTAGTAATTACTACAAGACATTTTAATAAGAATTAAATATCGTACTTTACTAGAGACATCATATCATAACCCTTTAACTTGTCTTTCCCATTAAGCCCTGTTAATTCAATTACAAAGTTTAATGAAACAACAACTCCGCCCATTTGCTCTATAAGTTTTGTTACAGCTGCAACTGTACCACCAGTCGCAAGTAAATCGTCTACTATAGCTACCTTTTGTCCTGGCCTTATTGCATCCTTATGAATTTCAAGTTTATCAATACCATATTCAAGTTCATACTCAATTTCCATAGTATCATAAGGTAACTTACCTGGTTTTCTAACTGGTACAAATCCTGCGCCAAGAGCATATGCCACTGGTACACCAAACAAAAATCCTCTTGCCTCTGGCCCTACTATAACATCAACACTTTTATCTTTCAAATATTCTACCAGACCATCTATAGTATACTTAAGTACGTCCCCATCTTGTAGTAACGTAGTTATATCTTTATAACTGATACCCTTTTTCGGAAAATCTTCTATGATTCTAATGCTATTCTTTAAATCCACGTTTATCCCCCCTAAAATAAAATTGTAGTATACAAAACACTAACATTTATTATATTTCATTTTTTACGTACACTAATTATTATATATTATAATGAGTTATTTATGCAACAGAAACATTATGTAGTAAAACTTACCTGTAGTATGTCATTAAATCATCTTCTGCGGAGCAGCAATTAACGACTTCAGAAGGAGATTTAGACTCTCATATAAGTTTTCTATTTGTTATTGTATGGACCTCTCACTTATAGAAGTAGTAAACTTTCCTTCTGAAATGTCTTTAAAGTATATGACTATTTTTCAGTTCCTTATCTAAGTACTTTGATATCTGTAGCGCTCTATTGCTATCATCTGTAATAAATAACTCAACAACAATTTTAGCATTATCCATTCTTCCAACGGGATTAATGGTAGGCATTACGGTTAAAGCCAATTTGGATACTGCCTCTTCATTTATGATCTTGATATTATGCGTTTTTAGGAGTGCACAAATCCCATAATTATATGTACAATTTAATTGCTTTATACCTTCTCTTGCAATTATTTTATTTTCGCTCTTTAATTTACTTTTAGTAGAAATAGTACCTATCATTACCAAATCCATATATTTATTTATGGATTTCATCTTGTAGTAAGATGAAATTGCTTGTGCTAGTTTAAATGTAATTCCTGAAGCACATAACCCCTTGAAGGGGTAATTGCAACCCTTCTGTTTTGGGTTGATAACAATGGTGTTAGGTGCGTGACTCGTGGGTTTGTGAAAATCTGTGATTATAACATCAATTCCCATGCATTTACACATTTCTATTTCCCTTAGAGAATTCATCCCACAGCCCAAAGTTATTATAAGTTCTGGTCCTAAATACTTTATGTAACTCGTAATATCACTTTCATTTAAATCACGACTTTCAGTCCGCTTACTTGGTATAAAATACTCCACATCTGCATTTAGAAACTTCAGCACTAACATCAATAAGGAAATTGCCGCAATACTATCCACGTCATAAAAGCCATAAATTACAATTTTTTCTCGCAGGTTTATAGCTTTGACAATTCTATATAATGCAGCCTCCATTCCTTTTAATAAAAACGGATTATACATATTATAATCTATAAATTCATTATTTTTCTTTTGCATGTTTTTAAGATAATCCACCATAAAACTCCTCAAAGTTAATAGAAAACACATTATTATAATTATCATAATATTTTTCTTATGAAATATCATGATGATTATAATAAAAAACAAAGAAGTACTTAATACATCATACTTCTCTGCCTTTAATTTTTAATTATTTGAACCAAGGAATAGCTTGATTAAGCTATTGCTTTTTTAGTTGCTTTTTTATTTCTTTTCTTTAGTAACACCCAAACCGGACTTGCTATAAAGATTGAAGAATAGCATCCAACTAATATACCTATTATTAATGGTAAACTAAGCTCTCTAATAGATGGTACAAATACATATACCGCAACTACAGTAAACAAAGTTGTAGTAACTGTATTTATTGATCTTGCTAAAGTCTGAGTAATACTCGTATTAGTAATATCTTCTAAAGATGATTTTCTCATACTCTTTTGGTTTTCTCTTATTCTATCGAATACAACTATAGTATCATTAATAGAGTAACCAATTATAGTCAGAATAGCTGCAATAAACGGTGAGTTTACTGGTATTTGGAGCACTGCATATACTCCAAGAGTAATTAAAACATCGTGCACTAATGCAACTACTGCTGCTATTCCAAATTTAAATTCAAATCTAAATGCAATATACATTAACATACAAACCACTGCAACAATTAAACCAGTTAGTGCTTTTGACTTTAATTCACTACCAACAGATGCACCAATTGTATTTTGTGTAAGTAATTCACTAGATTTATACTGAACCTTAATTTCTTTTACCAATGTTCCTATTTCAGCAGGAGGGAGTGCATCACTTTTTACGGTTATTTCCAAATCTTTACCGTCGTCTATTGTTTTAGATGTATATTCACCCTTTGCGTGTTTGTCAATTATTTTATCCACATCGGCTTTTATAAATTCTTGATTCATTTTTATGTCAAGCACTGTACCACCTTTAAAATCTATACCTAAATTTAGTCCGTCTTTTGCCATGAATCCCATTCCTATTACAATTATAATTAGAGACATAGCAAACCATACTTTAGTTTTTTCAACTATCTTTATCATATGCTTACCCCCTCTTCACGCCAAAATGAGATGTCTTACTTAATAGTCCCATTTCAACAGCTAATTTTAATAAGAATTTTGTGCTAGTAAGTGCTGTAAATACACTTAAAACTATACCAATCATAAGTGTTAGTGCAAACCCTTTAACTGCGCCTGTTCCAACACTGTATAGAACTAAAGCAGCAATTATAGTTGTAGTGTTTGAATCTAATATTGATGACAAGGCCCTATGAAACCCAGAATCCACTGATGATTTTATTGATTTTCCAGTTTTAAGTTCTTCCTTTATTCTTTCAAATATTAACACATTAGCATCTACTGCCATACCAACGGTAAGTAGAAATCCTGCTATACCTGCAAGTGTCAAAGTGGCATTAACAGCCGAGAATGTGGCAAGAACCAAAACGACATACAAAATTAAAGATATGTCTGCAATCATACCTGGTACTCTATAATATAAAAGCATAAATAACAATATAAATAATATTCCTATACCTCCAGCCTTCATACTTAATGGCAATGCACTTTTACCTAATGTAGCTCCAACTGTTTTAACAGAAATAGCTTTTAAAGTTACAGGTAATGCTCCTGATTTAATAATTTGAGCTTGTGACGTAGCTTCTTCTAACGTCTTACTTCCTGTAATAACAGCTTTACCATCTGTTATAACTGCTTGAACTGTAGGACTAGTTAACTCGTCCTCATCCATATAAATAGTAATTGGCTTTCCTAGAAATTTCTGTGTTGCTTCTGCAAATTTTTTCGTTCCTGATGCATTTAGTTCAAGTCCTATAGTAGGTTGATTATCTTGATCTAGGTATGCACTAGCATCTTTTACATCTGTACCAGTAAGAATTGTCACATTATCAGGACCAACAAATTTAAGTACTCCTGATTTTGCAACAGTATCAAGAATTTCTTTAGAATCAAATTTACCTGGTATTTCAATTCTAATTCTATTATTACCTTCTTGAACAACTAGTGTCTCACTAACTCCCATTTTATTAACTCTCATAGAAATAAGCTCAATTGCTCTGTCTAAAGTGCTTTTATCAACCTTTCCACCTTGAATTTCCTCTAAGACAGAAATTCCACCCTGCAGATCTAACCCTTTATTTATTGTTTCAGTAAATGGTATAAACCTATAATCTCCTATTTTCACTCCGTAAAATCCTGTGTATGCCAATATCCCAACAACTAAAACACTGAGCATAAACAGTATCATACTTTTTTTCTTTTTCATCTTTATCCCCCTTCGCTACCTATTCATAACTACAAGTATATTATGATTAATAAACTTAGTCAATATTTAGGTATGCGTAATTTACTTATCAGTTGTTTTTGCTTTTAAAGCTATAGCACATTCAATCCTTTTCTTCTGCATCTTGCATCCAATTTCATAAGGAATATGTATATCTCCATTAAAGTTAAAGTTATTTGCTTGGCATCCACCACTACAGTAAAATTTAGCCCAGCATTCAATACATTTAGGTTTGTTGTAAATATGTGCTTCTTTAAATTCTAATTCCATTTTTTTATTATTCATTCCATTATATATATCGCCCATTAGAAAATCTTTATTACCAACAAATTGATGACAAGGATATATATCACCATCCGGAGTAACGGCTATATATTCATGACCAGCTCCACATCCAGAAATTCGCTTATAAACGCAAGGTCCACCTTGCAGATCTATGTTAAAATGGTAGAATTTGAAGTCAGTTCCATCCTTATACCTTTGAAGCATATCAGCATATAGCTTATCATATTGTTCAAAAATAATCGGTAAATCTTCCTCTCTAAGTGAAAGTTCATGTTCAGGTGGTAAAACTACTGGTTCTATTGATATTTCTTTAAACCCTAAATCTGCCATATGTTTTATATCTTCATAGAAGTCAGTATTTTCTCTAGTGAATGTTCCCCTCACATAGTAAAGTTTCGATTTATCTCTCATATCAACCATTTTCTTAATGTTAGGAAGTATTCTATCATATGACCCACTTCCATCTACTCTTACGCGTACCTTATCATTAACAGATTTTCTACCATCTATGCTAAGCACGATGTTACCCATATTTTCATCCATATACTTCATAATTTCATCATTAAGTAATGTGGCATTGGTAGTCATAGTAAATCTTATATTTTTTTCATGAAGCTTTTCTTGAATTTTAGCGTATTCTACTATTTCTTTTATTATATCAAAAGCCATAAGTGGCTCTCCGCCAAATAAGTCCACCTCTATGTTTTTTCTTGGCCCCGATTTTCCTATAACAAAATCTATTGCTTTCTTGCCAACTTCCACTGACATTGTTTGTTTGCAGCCGTGGTACTCACCCTCATCAGCGAAACAGTATTTACATCTTAAATTACAATCATGTATTATATTTAGGCACAGTGCCTTTATGTAAGACTCTGTTTGTCCAATGTTCATTGCAATTGACTCGTATAAATCTCCTGTGTATAGCATTTCTTCCTTTACTAAGCTCTGAATTTCGCTATACGCTTCCTCAATATCTTCTACCTTGTATTTTTCATTAAACTTTCCTATTAACTCTTCTTTTTCTCTAAGTGAATTTTCATCCAAAAGATCATAAACTATTTCATCCACTACATGTAGTGCTCCAGAATTTACATCAATTAAATAATATTCGTTATCTTGAATAAATTTATGAATAAGTGCCAATTTTCTCCTCCTAACTAAATTTAAAGCAGTAACCCTAAGTTACTGCCACATTAATGATATTAATTTTCACAAGCCAAGTTAGCTACTGTACAAGAAGTTTTGCATGCTGATTGGCATGAATTAGCACATTCCTTACATCCTGGTTTTTTCAAGCTTTGTTTAATGCTTGCTGCGTTTATAGTTTTTATATGTTTCATTTCTATTCCTCCATTCGTAAAGTTACCTTATGAATTATATCATAATATCTTGGCTAAATAAAGCATTTCTATAGATTTATTCCAAGCATTCCTGACAACACACCTATGCCTAGAGCTAAAGCTGTTCTTATTACTTCTGTCATACCAATAGCAGTGCTTCCACCACCAAAAACTTTAACTAAATATAAAACTAGCATGTAAGTAGCTGCAACCATAATACCCATTAGCCAACCTTTTTCTCCTGCTTTTTTGGCAGCAAATATAGAGCCATATAGCACACTAACTAATGTTACTATAACATAAAAAACTGATGTTACCTTCATGCTAGCTGGCATGTAAGTTGTTATTATAGAATAAATTACGAGTACAATTAAGGTTAAAATAGCAGCCCTAAATACGCCTTCTCCAGCACAAGAATATTTTTTTTTATTTTCCATGTAAATCCCCCCTTTTTTCACAGATTTCATTTAAAAAATTATTTTATAATGAAATCTATAATATTAATTATGATTTAAAAAGGGGTTTTATTACTTATTTTTCTACTTTTTCTCTACTATCATATCACTACTTAAATTTGTAACTGTGCCTATTCCAGTTTTTGCGAGTTTTATTCTAGTTCTGTCTGGACCACTTTCTAGTACAATATAATCATCTTGAATATTGATGATTTTTCCTATTATACCGCCTTTTGTCATTACTTCATCATTTACTTTTAAATTTGTTAAAAGTGCTGCATACTTTTTCTTTCTTTTGTTTTCAGGTATAAATATTACTAAGTAAAATACTCCAAGCATTAATATTAACGGCAATAAAGTTCCTAATTGTCCCATTTATATTTCCCTCCCTTCCATAATATTTTTTTAAAATTATAATAAAATAATTCTACCATAAAAATTAATTCATAAGCAACAGCTAACATAACTTATTGTTAGTTTTATAGGTTAATTATATTATAGCGAATAATTGTGTTTATTCATTCCACCGAGCTAGTTTTTCGGCCTTAAACTCTTCAAAACAATCATTATCAATGGCAGAACGCACATCTTCCATAAGTTTATTATAAAAATATAGATTATGAAGTACACAAAGCCTCATCGCAAGCATCTCTTTTGCCTTAAATAAGTGTCTTATATAAGCTCTTGTATAATGCATGCAAGCCGGACACTTGCATCCTTCATCAATTGGACCGCCATCTAGCTCAAATTTAGCATTTGTTATATTTATTTTACCATCACTCGTAAACACATTTCCATGCCTTCCGTTTCTTGCTGGCAGTACACAATCAAAAAAATCTACGCCTCTTGATACAGCTTCTAGAATATTACTTGGATAACCTACTCCCATAAGATATATTGGTTTATCCTGGGGCAAGTATGGAACAACTTCATCAATAATTCTATACATATCCGCGTGCGTCTCTCCCACTGCAAGGCCGCCTATAGCATAACCATCCAGGTTCATTTTACTAATTGTTTTAGCATGTTCTATTCTAATATCCGCGTATGTTCCACCTTGATTAATGCCAAATAACATTTGTTTTTTATTTACAGTGCCCTCATCTAAATTTAATCTATCCATTTCAATTATGCATCGTTCTAACCATCTTGTAGTTCTTGCTACTGAATCTTCTACATATTCTCTGGTAGATGGGTTTGGTATACATTCATCGAAGGCCATGGCAATTGTAGATCCTAAGTTGCTTTGTATCTGCATACTTTCTTCTGGCCCCATGAATATTTTCTTTCCATCAATATGTGAATTAAAATAAACTCCCTCTTCTTTGATCTTTCTCATCTTTGATAACGAAAACACTTGAAATCCGCCTGAATCTGTAAGAATAGGTCTATCCCAATTCATAAATTTGTGAAGTCCACCCATTTGCTTTACAACCTTGTCTGACGGCCGTAAATGCAAGTGATATGTATTAGATAATTCTACTTGGCAGCCAATTTCTTTTAAATCCATGGTGGAGACTGCACCCTTAATAACTGCTTGAGTTCCAACATTCATAAATACAGGTGTTTGAATAACGCCATGAGGTGTTGTAAACTCACCACGTCTTACTTTACCACTTTTCTTAAGTAATTTATACATATTTACCCTACTTTCTATACAATAATTAATTGAATATCCATTTGTTAATATAAAAACATGGCGTCTCCAAAACTGAAGAATCTGTATTCTTCTTTTACTGCCATATCATATGCACCCATAACTAAATCTTGACCGGCAAAAGCGCTAACTAACATTATTAGTGTTGATTCTGGTAAATGAAAATTGGTTATTAAAGCATTAACAATTTTAAATTTATATCCTGGGTAAATAAAAATATCTGTCCATCCCGATTTTTCGCAAACTTTTCCTTGCTCATCAGCTATACTTTCGAGTGTTCTATTAGATGTAGTGCCTACCGCAATTACTCTACCACCCTTTTCCCTTGCCTCATTTATTATCTTTGCAGTTTCACTACTAAGCATATAATGCTCTGAATGCATTTCATGTTCTTCTACTACTTCAGCTTTTACAGGTCTAAAAGTACCTAGCCCTACATGTAGTGTTACGAAGGCAATTTTAACGCCTTTTGCTTTAATTTTCTGTAACAAATCCTCTGTAAAATGAAGACCTGCAGTAGGTGCTGCTGCTGAGCCTACTTCTTTTGAAAATACAGTCTGATATCTTTCTTTATCTTCCAATTTTTCAGTTATATATGGAGGCAGAGGCATCTCTCCCAATTTATCTAAAACCTCTTCAAATATTCCTTCAAATTCAAATTTTACTAGTCTACTTCCACCCTCAGAAACGCTTATAACCTCTGCCTTAAGTTCTCCATTACCAAAAATAAACGTAGTTCCAATCTTTGCTCTTTTCCCTGGTTTCACTAGCGTTTCCCAATGGTTTTGATCAATTCTTTTTAGGAGCAAGAATTCCATTTTGCCACCTGTTCCTGCTTTCATCCCTAGAAGTCTTGCAGGTAAAACCCTAGTATCATTTAGCACTAAGCAATCTCCTGGGTTTAAATATTCTATTATATCTTTGAATTTCTTGTGTTCTATTTCATTATTCGTTTTATTAACTACCATGAGTCTTGACTCATCCCTTTTCTCAAGTGGATGTTGTGCAATTAGCTCCTTTGGCAAATCAAAATCAAAATCCTTAACTTTCAAAAAAACTACACCCTTTCTTTATTTAAATGTTGATAGGCCTTTTCAGAAGCCATTCTTCCCCTTGGTGTTCTTATTATGAACCCCTTTTGAATTAAATAAGGTTCATAGACATCCTCTAGTGTGCCTATTTCTTCCCCTACAAAATATGATAAAGTCTCTATGCCTACCGGTCCCCCATTAAAGTTATCTATAATAGCATGGAGCATTTTATTATCTATTCTATCAAAGCCCTCACCATCAATTTCAAGAAGTTCTGCCGCAGACTTTGCTATATTTAAATCAATAATTCCATTTCCCTTAACATCACAATAATCGCGAACTCTCTTAAGCAAACGATTAGCAATTCTCGGAGTACCTCTTGAACGTCTTGCAATTTCCACTGCAGCTCCTTCTGTTATGTCTACCTTTAAAATAGAAGAAGATCGAATTACTATTTCTTTTAACTCACCTTCAGTATAATATTCCATAGAACTTAATACGCCAAATCTATCACGGAGAGGTGCCGTTAAGAGTCCAATTCTAGTGGTCGCTCCAATAAGAGTAAACTTAGGAAGATCTAGTCGTATAGATTTTGCTGAAGCGCCTTTTCCAATTACAATATCTAGTGCATAATCTTCCATAGCAGGATATAATATTTCTTCTATTGCTCTATTAAGCCTATGTATTTCATCAATAAAAAGCACATCATAATCACTCAAACTAGTTAAAATAGCTGCCAGATCCCCTGCTCTTTCAATAGCGGGTCCGGAGGTTATTTTTAAGCTTCCTTTCATTTCTTTTGCGATAATATTAGCAAGCGTTGTCTTTCCAAGGCCAGGTGGTCCATATAATAAAACATGGTCAAGCGCTTCTTCTCTATTTTGAGCTGCTTTAATAAATATATTTAATTTTTCTTTTATTTTTGATTGACCGATATACTCAGAAAGCTTTTGGGGTCTTAGTGAGTAATCTGCTTCCAAATCTTCTTCAATGACCGACGAAGTAATAATTCTTTCCTCAATATCATCCATAGTTTACTACCACCTTAGTTCATTAAATATTTTAAACAATCTTTAATCATATTTTCAAGTGATTCTTCGCGACTAATAGCCTTTAATGCCTTTTCCGCTTCCTTTTCAGAATATCCAAGTGACATAAGAGCTCCTAAAACCTCTATAATTTTTTTATCGCCATCTAAATCACTTCCTGAAATTTGTGATAAATTATTAACTTCAGATTGCTCCATATGGATTTTTTCTCTGAGTTCTAAAATTATTCTTTGAGCAATTTTCTTTCCTATACCTGGTGCCCGCACGATAGTTTTTTCATCTCCAGATACAATCGCATATTTTAGATTTGTTACATTGCAAATAGAAAGTAATGATAATGCAGCTTTTGCCCCGACTCCATTGATACTAATTACAAGGTTAAACATCTCTAATTCGTCAAGTGTTAGAAATCCGTATAGTCCAATAAAATCTTCTCTAACAATTTGTTTTATATATAATAACGCATACTCGTTAGTTTTAGGCATGTTCGCCATAGTACTTCCAGAGGTATATATTTTGTAACCCATACCATTATTATCTACCACAATGTAGTCTTTATTAATCCCTACAAAAATTCCTTTTATATATTCATACATCTCATTTACCCCCTTGCTACTTTATGGGATGACACAAGTATTAATTATTACCTTCCCATTTTCATAACGACTATCTAATACTTTACCACCTAAACGCTTTTAATTCAATAATTAAGGCACATGAAATTGAATATTAAATCAAAAAACCTTAAGAAATATATTTTTCTTAAGGCTTTAGTACATATTTATTTATTTTATATGATGACGACTTAAGATTTTAATAAACTCATAGCATAATCAAAAGCCTTTTCAGGAGTTTTAAATTCCCCTTTTTCATATTCTGCACTTTCTTCAATATCCACGCTTGCCTCAATATCTTTGCTATACTTTCTACCTCTAATTAGGTTATCAACCACTCCATCTTTTTCTTTTAAATCTTCAATTTTGATATATTGTAATTCTATTTTGTCCTGTGTGTCAAAGTCATATTTCTGCTGAGTGCCATCTGAAGCATATACATTAGAATTAAATAATTTATGAGCAGTTATATCTCCATTTTTATCTGTTTTATAAATTGTTACCAGGTTTTCATATACGCCTAAAAAATACCTATTAGCTTTATAGCTGTACCTATCACTATTATTAACAAAAATTATTTCATCCTTGCCCATATTAGAAACTGTGTAACCTTGGTTTTTAAAACTCTCATTAAGTTCTGCTTGAGTTTTCCCAATTAGTTCAGTAGAGCCATTAAAATGTTTTTCAAGCACCATATTTCTTACTTCATTATCTTTATATTTAATTTTAAAAACGAAATTTGTATCCAGCGCTACCATAGCCATATTAGTAGTCACCGCTGTTTGCATTGAATTATCAACAATACTTTTGGCAGTGAGTTTTAAATATGGCAATGTACCACAAGTTTCAAGCTTTAAATCATTTTTATTTAAATAGTGAACAAGAGAGTAGTTGGCAC
>NZ_JAENWL010000213.1 GCF_016650095.1 Clostridium sp.
GAAATTTAATCAACTTAGTGGTTGTGGTCCTGTTGCTGCTGCAAATATAACTGCATATTTATCTCAAACATTTCCGGATAAATATAATACCTTATATCCATATAAGGGTACTATTAATAAAAAAGATTTTATCCAGCATATGATTAAAATTCGAAAATATGTAAAGCCAGGATTCTTTGGTCTTACCTCTGTTCGACAATTTTCAGATAATGTTTTGGCTTTTTCAAGTGAAAGAGGTGTATCTTTAATTCCCCATATTTTAGATGATAAAGCTACTAGTATTCAAGAAGCTATAACCTTTATTTCTATGGCTTTATCTGAGAGACTTCCAGTTGCCATATTAGTTCTTAAACATGCTCTAAAGGAATTTAAAGAATATAGTTGGCACTGGATGACTATCACTGGCTTAAGACTGAATTCTAAAGATAACACATATTATATTTCAATCTCCACCTATGGGGAGCACCGAGAGATAAATTTAGATTTGCTTTGGAATAAAAGACGCGCAAAAGATATAATTAATCTAGTTTATTTCATCTAAGGTTTTAGATGAAACTCAAAATTTCCTAAAATAGTATAATAACGTCGTTGAAAAATGATATTTTTTAAGGGAAGCCATTTTGATATGCTTCCCTTAATTTATTATTAAATAATACTTAGAGCTATTCTTTAAACTTTTATATTTATATTGTCATTTCCCATTTTTTCTTTTTCTTTTAATTTGTGATACTTCTCTTGCGCCGCATTCCACCTAGATGGAGCAAATAATAAAATCAATATAGCATAGGTAATAAGAAGAATAAACCATGTTAGTATATATCCTTTAGAATAATATGCCCCAAAATAGAATGCCATAATTATAAAACACGAAATACTGTCTTCAAAAACATACATCACCCTGCCTATTTTGCCTCTTTCTTTTGCTATTTCAAAAGATTTAATGAAAGTTTTATCATCTTTATAAAATATCTTTGATACTTTATTTGCTTTTATCTTATTTTTAGTAATTAGGTATTTCAAAATTGCATTTATGACTAAAATTACAATTACAAGAATAATAGTACTGCGCAATAATATAGATTCTCTCATAACAACACCTCTATACATTTTTATAGACTAATGTTTATTTATATAATCAATATATTTATTAACCATTTCTATCACTGTTTTTATACTATCAAAAACAATTTTGTCTTGTATTTTATCATATTCGTGCACCAATCTATTTCTCATCCCAGTACATGGTGCTAATTCCATTGCAAAATTTATTGGAATAACACCTAGTTCTCCAATAATTTCAAATGAGGAATAATAGTCTTTAGATGGTACATGGTTCATTTCACTAATTATAATGGAATTTATATCCACCATATTTTCTACAATGAGTTGTATTAATCTTTCACCGGTTCTTTTTATAAAATAATTCGAAATATATTGTTCATAGCTGTAATCTAAAAATGGCTCTAGTTCTATAATATATTCAGAAAGATTTATTAATTTTCGGCGGATTACATTTGTGTATACCATTTCTTTCACCTCTTATAAAATTTTCTAAATACACCTCTTCTAATACTCTAAATTTCCTAGTATCATTATATTGTTTTACAGTATTTAAGTAGAACTCAATAAAGATTTCATCTTCTTTACAGAATAATATCTTGTAATTAGATATTACCTCAAATTTAAGAACAGGATCACCATGATTTAAAATTGCAACATCAATGATGTTTTCTTTAAAAACCTGCATTAAATCTTTTATTATCTCTTCAAAATTATAGGAATCATCTTTTAAAAGTAACCCTAAGTCTACATCACTATCTGCATTACTATTTCCAGTTGCCTGAGAGCCATATAATAAAATCATCTTAATACCATGCTTTATGCATGTATTTTTTAATTCTTCTAAATTATAATCCATATACTCCACCTTATTTATTTGACTTAAGAAAAATCAGTATAAGCCATTCTACTCGTCTATTATCATTCATTATAGCCTAATTGTAGGTTTTTTATATAATTTTGTCAAAGCTTTATAATGATAATTATCCTTATTTTCAAAACTTTCAGCATTTATTTAATCTAAATACAGCTTTTCTTTTTTTATATATTTTATAATTTCAACAGTTGTTAAATGTCCAATATTTCTTTTAGCCTTAATATTATTTCTAATCATAGTCGAACTGATTGTTGACTGAAGAAGTCCTGGAATTTGAATTAAACTAGATTTATAACTTTTTAAAACTTTAATGTCATCGAGGACTTTCCAAAGAGTGTCTTCTCCCCTATCCATTACAATTATCTTATATTCACTTATTAGCCTCTCCCAATCTTTCCAGTTAATTATATCTCTTAAATTATCTGTACCCATTAAAAAACAAAGGTCACTTTCAGGATACCGCTTTTTAAGTTTATCTAAGGTCTCAATTGTATAGAGTCTTTTTTGTGTATCAATTTCTATTGTGCTTACCCTTAGCCTACTATCTTGCCCAATTGCAAGTTTTAGCATATTAACCCTATGATAAGCAGCTGCTAATTCTTTTTTCTTATAATGATCCCCTACAGGAATAAACAAAAGTTCTTTTGCAGCTAGGCTCCTAAGTAGTTGTTTAGCCAAGGTTATGTGAGCCAGTGAAGTCGGGTTGAAGGACCCTCCATAAATCACCATCAAATTATTCTTCATATTTTTCTTCTAAATATCTATACCTTTGAATTAATTCCCTCTTAACACTCCAAAGTTCCTGAGATAAATCCACAATGTATTTATGAGGATTAGAAAATCTCTTAACTTCCTCCCATATGCTTTCTACTTGGTTTTTACAGTAGGTTCTTATTTCTTCTATGGTTGGTAATTCATATACACATTCTCCATTAAGAAAAATTGGCACTAGAAGCTTTTCAGCATAGAAATTGGTAATTTTCTTCTTCTTCCAAATAAGAACTGGGTCAAAGATTGTATAAGGTACTGTTTCATCTATAACCTCGTCTGCCATTGTGATAATATCAGCAATTGCCTTATGCGAATCCTTGTCGTATAATCTCCAACACATTTTGTATCCAGGATTAATAATTTTTTCTTCACTTTCACTTAATTTAATTCTTGGAACAATTTCTCCTTCTTCTTCCACCGCCACTAATTTATAAACACCACCAAATACTGACTCTGATTTTGCAGTAACCAACCTTTCACCAACACCAAATATGTCTATTTTAGCATCTTGATTTAATAACTCTGTTATAATAAATTCATCTAAACTGTTAGAAGCTACTATTTTGCAATCTGTAAGACCTGCTGCATCTAGCATAGTTCTTACTTCCTTTGAAAGATAGGCAAGATCTCCGCTATCAAGTCTTATTCCTTTTAATCTTTTTCCAAGTGGCTCTAAAACATTCTTTGAAGTCTTAATAGCATTCGGTATACCACTTTTAGTAACATTATAAGTATCTACAAGCAAGGTACATGCGTCTGGGTAAATTTTAGCATATGTTTCAAAAGCCTTGTATTCATCTCCGTAAAATTGTATCCATGAGTGAGCCATTGTACCAATAACGGGCATTCCAAACATTGGTCCAGCAATTGTAGTAGCTGTACCACTTACGCCTCCTATATAAGAAGCTCTTGCGCCCATTATAGCTGCATCAGCACCATGAGTCCTTCTTGCTCCGAGTTCGAGTACCGGCCTCCCCTTAGACGCTCTCACTATTCTACTCGCCTTAGTAGCTATTAAGCTTTGGTGATTTATTGTTAGTAACAACATGGTTTCGATAAGTTGTGCTTCAATTACCTTTGCCTTAACTGTCACAAGTGCTTCATTCGGAAATACTACTGTGCCTTCTTGCATGGCATAAATATCTCCGGCAAACTTAAATGTTAATAAATATTCTAGGAATTCCTCTGATAAAATCCCCTTACTTCTTAAATAATCAATATCATCTTTTGTGAATTTTAGATTTTTAACATAAGTTACAAGTTGTTCGAGCCCTGCCACTATTGAGAAACCTGCTCCATCTGGATTTTTCCTATAAAACATATCGAAATATACAATTGTGTCTGATACCCCATTTACAAAATATCCATTTGACATTGTTAGTTCATAGAAATCCATTAACATTGAAAGGTTTCTTTCCTCTTTAATATCGAATCTATTAATATTGAAGCTATTAATTATTTTACTCATTTCCATCCTTCTCCTTCTCGCCTCGCTTAATTAGTTTCATATTGAAACAAAGCTTTATTAAAAAAATCAGGGTTGCAATCACTTGTTATTTATTTACATTCATAATCAGCTTTTTATTTTATAGTATCTACTATTTCTATTCCATTCGACTTCATCTCCCAAAGTGATATAACTTTCATTAAATCTCCATCATGTGTTTCAAAGTCAAAGGTTTCAACTGCGTCTATTGGCACAATAATTCTTCTATTAAGGTTCTTCTGATTGAAATATGTTTTTAATGTTTCAGCAAAATGCTTAACACATATGTCACTTGAACATCCTTCTATAATATAATTTTCAATTTGTTCTTCGTTTTCATTGAGCCATGTTTTAAATTCTGGTGCATGAAACCCATTAGTACTATTCTTATGAATTATTGTGGTATTACTATGCAGAGTAGCACCGCAATTTAATGAAGGAATAAGCTCAGCTTCTGTAGTATTTTTTATGCAATGTTTTGCACAAGTTTTAAACTCTGTAGATTCTTCATCATGTTGCTCTAAAAAGAATACCTTCTTATAACCATATGTTCGCTCATTAGTAGACACAACACTATCTATAATCTTTTCAACCCTTGGTGACGACATTATTCCTGCATGAACAAATCCATTTACCATATCTACGACTATTAGTGCTGTTTTTTCTTTTGGAAGGTCAATTAAATTAACTACTTTTCCCATTATCTCCTTTTGCATATCAAATATTTTATTTATCATTAAATTCATCATATATATCATATCCTCTCTATTTATATTTCTCACGCCATGTATCTCAGCAAAATTGATGCTTTAACTATTAGTCCAGAAAATTATGTTCCCAGTTTTCATTAAATATATAACAGGTTGCAGGTCTGCCAGATGTTGTTTTTTCTTTGTCGGTTTGTATAACCATTTTTTTGATTTTTCTTCTAAAATTAGCTCTTGATAGTGGTTTCTCTACACTCAAAATAGCTTCATATATTTTTTGAGCTTCTCTTAAAGTGAAATATTTAGGAAGTAATGTAAATGCTATTGGAGTATATTCTATCTTGTTTTTTAGTCTTTCAATTGCACTATATATCAAATCAATATGATCAAAGGCAAGTTCATTTTTGCACCACCCTATAAGCTCATAAGAAGGTACTTTTATTGAAATAATACCATTTTTAACAAATCTCTCAGTCACAAGGTATCCTATTTTAACCTTACCATCATCAGAAACCAGAGTTATATTGTATGTATCAACTCTCTCTATTCCTGAATTATTAGAGGAAATAAAATCTTTTCTTACCGTAAACCATTGTGCATAAGTAGCATCATCCCCCGCTATAGGCTTAATATTAGTTTTATCAACTAAAGCCAAATAAGCTATTGCAATAACCCTCATTCTTGGGTCTCTTTCTACTAAATCACCGAAAGTTTTTAACTGTTCAAAATATACGCTATCAATATTAGTTTCTTCTTTAAGTTCTCTATAGCAAGCAGTACTTAAGGCTTCATCAATATGTACAAAGCCCCCAGGAATTGCATAGCATCCCATGTATGGGTGGTCTCCCCTTTTTATTAAAAGAATTTTAAGTGCTTTATCAGGATCTTTTCCCTCCACCGCTACATCATCTACAATAAAAAGCAACATATCCACTGTATTAGATGGTCTATCATAATGTCCTGATATGTAACTTTCTAAAAACTCTTTTTCAGTTAATCCATCTTTATTTTTCATATCTATATTCCTCATAATCATTTTTCCTTTCTTATTTTCTTATTTTTATGACTATGTATATTTGTAATTCTTTGTATTACTTTGATACTATCAACCTTAGCATCGTTTTAGTACAAAGTCAATATGATTTTCAATATATGTTAAGATTTACTAATAGTTAAAAACCGTAAAATTAATAAATCTTACGGTTTTTAAGTATTATTTAGTTTTTGCATAATTTTTTAGATTATTTGCTAGAGGATAATATTTTAAATAATAACTTGGATATAAAATATCCTATAATAGTGAAAATGATAAACCAAATTCCAAAATATCTTAACCTAAGATGTCCTAAAGTAGTTCCAGCCAAAAGCCCTGAACATATAGCAACGCCCCCTATAAATACAGGTTCTAAATTTTCAAAGACTACTAGTCTTAAATTATATTCTATATTTCTTTTACTATAGGCCACATAAGCCAAGTATAAAAATAAACAAGTTAAAAGA
>NZ_JAENWL010000014.1 GCF_016650095.1 Clostridium sp.
ACCTTCGGGTTATGAGCCCGACGAGCTACCAACTGCTCCATCCCGCGATATTTGGTGCTGAAGACCGGAATCGAACCGGTACGGTGTTTAACCACCGCAGGATTTTAAGTCCTGTGCGTCTGCCAGTTCCGCCACTCCAGCTCACTTGCTTACAATACTTACTACTCCCTGCCAATATATACATATTACCTCTTGGCGACATGCTTTATTATATATGACGTGCAAACTATTGTCAATAACTTTTTTAAAATAGGAACTAAATACTTAGTTCCTACTAATCCAACTAATAACTTGAAGTTTTTTTACTGTACCCTCTGCCTTTTCCCTCTTGATGTTTTTTAACATCTTGAAATCTTTCTTCACTGTCTTTTAGAAATTTAGACATTATATCTTCAAACCCACTTGCATTTGCTTTGCTTTTTTCCTTTTCCCAATCTATTTCCATTGGTTTAATTGACTTTTTAGGTACTCCAGCTTGTTTTATGGATAAACTTATTTTACCATTATCATCCACAGAAATTACTTTAACTTTTACTATATCGCTTTCTTTAAGATGATCATTAACATTTTTAACGAACGTATCTGAAACCTCAGATATATGCACTAATCCTGTCTTACCCTCCACTTCTACGAACGCACCAAAATTGGTGATATTTACTACTTTACCTTCTACAATGCTACCAGCCATTAAGGTCATATTAAAAAGACTCCTCCTCAAAAATAAGTTTTTATTTCTATATTAATTTAATAATAAGCATAACAATAATTATAGCATTTAGTTTCTATTATCCATAACAGGAGTTTCACCTTCTTTAACAAGACCTAAAATTTCTCTTGCCAGTTTCTCAATATATTTGTCAGTTTTAGATAACTCTACTTCATCCTGTAATATTTTCTTTTCATCCTTTTTCTTCTGTAATTCAACATTATACTTTTGTAACTCTTTCTTTTGTCTACCCATGGTTGCCTGTTGTTCCATTAAAACATAACCTACGTATACCAGAACAAAAACCAATATGACACCTTTGATACTAACTTTTTTTTTCATATCTCATACCCTTTTCCTTTCAATGGAATGAGTACCCTTTGTGCTTCATAAATCTATTTTAATTTGTATTTCACATTTCTTCAAGCTATTTCTTTATAATTTAATCTTTTTTTTTATTTTAAGCTTATATAACACTAAATCTACTGGATATAAAATAGTATTCAGTATGACTCTAAAAACTTTCCCATTGAATTTTAAGGATTTATATTGAACCTTTATAAACGTTCTACTTATGAGTTTTAAATATACGTATACTCCTATTATTAAACACAAATAAACATAAAAGTTTATGTATCCTTCACTAGTATACATCAAAAATATGAAAACAACTATAGAAGTTAATGTCCAAAATAGTAAATCCTGTATTATTGTTAAAATCTTGTTAGGATTTTGAAATCCCCTTATCAATCTATATATATCAAAAAACACTCCAGTTATCATTCCTGATAGCAAACCAAAAATTAGAAGTTTAACTTGATTCATCAAAGAAATTATCATAACTCTCTTACCTAAACAATCTTGATATTATACTATCTTTTTTAGCCTTGCTTGTGTCACTAGTATACACAAAAGAATCCACTTTTCCAGTTATTACCACGTCTCCATTTTGAACATCTAACTTATTCATCTTTAGTTCTTGTCCTTTTACTATCATTGTCCCAACATCTGTATTTAAGAATATTTGATTTTCATTAAAATTTATAACCTCAATAACCCCATTAATAGTTAATTTTTTTCTGTTTTCAAGCATTAAAATACTTCTCTTATCTTCTATTTTTATTTCTTTCTTTGCTTCCATAATATCCCCCTTATTAATTTTAATAATAAAAATTGGGAATTAAGAAGCTACTCCTATTCTCAATTCTCAATTAATCACATACCAATATATTCATATAAAATATATATGCTTATTAAACTTAATTAAGAATTATATTTTGCAACAATTATTCTTTGTCTTCTATTCCTGAAATTATTTTATACATTTCTTTTGCACTCTCTTTTGTCACATGTTCTGCAATGTTAATAATTTCAGCTTTTAAAATTTGATTTGCAAATTGGATTTCTATAGCATCACCTTCTGATATCACAGTCCCTGCTTTTGCCACTTTACCATTTATAGAAACCCTACCACTCGCACATGCTTCTTTTGCTATAGTTCTCCGCTTGATAATTCTTGACACCTTTAAATATTTATCTAACCTCATTTACACTCCCCCTTCTTTTAAGATTTTATTGTTTTAACCATTTCTTTAAATTAAATTTTTAAAATAAGAAAACCTAGATATATATCCAGGTTTTCCACATCATAGTAAAATTATTTATTTACTATATCTTTAAATTCTTTACCAGCTTTAAATACTGGAACAGTTGATGCTGCAATTTGAATTTCTTCTTTCGTTCTTGGATTTCTACCCATTCTAGCTGCTCTTGCTCTTGTTTCGAAAGTTCCGAATCCAACCAATTGAACTTTTTCACCTTTTTCTAATGTTTCTTCAATACTTTCTATAATTCCTTTTAGAGCTGCTTCTGCATCTTTTTTTGTTAGCTTAGATTTTTCTGCAATACTTGTTATTAATTCTGATTTATTCACTTTTGTTACCTCCTTATTATTGAGTACACTGCTCGATAGTGAGTACGCTATTAAATAGCATATTCTTCACTGCTTTCGAAATTCCTTCTTTTGGGCTAGTTTTTATTTTATAAATAAATTTATCACTTTTTAGATTCGTTCCATAATACGTCCATTTCAGCAAGTGACATTCTCTTTAAATCCAACTCTCTATCTCTTGCATTTTCTTCTATGTACTGAAAGCGATTGATAAATTTATCTATAGTATAATTTACTGCAAATTCAGGGTCTATGTCAAGTAATCTGGCAACATTTACAGTAGAAAATACCAAATCTCCCACTTCTTCTATTATTTTTGCCCTATTATTGCCTTTATATACATCTTTTACTTCCTGTAATTCTTCTAACACTTTTTCCATGGCAGGTTCAACACAGCCCCAATCAAAACCTACTTTTGCTGCTTTTCTTTGAACCTTATCCGCTCTCATTAACCCTGGCAAGTTTTTTGGAACATGTTTTAAAGAATCCGTATAACTATTAAACCCTTTTTCTTCACTTTTAATATTTTCCCAAGTTTCTAAAACTTCCTCGCAATTCTTATTTTCTATATTTTTAAAAATATGAGGATGCCTATTTATCATTTTATTTGTAATGCCGCGAATAACATCATTTATATTAAAATATCCCTCTTCTTTCCCTATTTGAGCATGAAATATCACCTGAAGAAGTACATCCCCTAATTCCTCAATAATATTATCTTCGTCCTTTTCGTCGATGGCTTCCAATACCTCATAACATTCCTCAATAAGACATTTTTTCAAAGATTCATGGGTTTGCTGCCTATCCCAAGCACACCCATTTTCAGCTCTTAGTGTATCCATAACTTGAATTAAATCATAAAAATCTTTTGTTGCATCAAGTTCTTTTGGTATATATATTGAGGTTAGGTAGTCGATATCCTTTTGCCTATCTAGTTCATATAAATTAATTTTTCTAGTACTTTCAAGCCCTTTTACACCAGCTGCTCTAACAAAATAAATCTCCATATCATCTTTATAATACTCTAGTAAGGCAAGTTTTACGTCGGCCGCTATAAATTCATTGTAAACTTGAGTTATTAAAAGACCTACTCTTTTATCTAAGACTTGATTTTTCATGTCAAATGCATCTATAATTTTAAGTCCCTCAATTGGATCTAATTTTAAACTTTGAATAACTGCGTCTATAAAACTAACTGCAGGGAAAATTTCTATATTAATTTTCTTTTTTATGCATAACTCCATTAAAAGTTTAACAGAAGTTTCTGCAACAAGAGGATGACCTGGAACTCCATAAACAATATCTCCATATATCTCATGCTTTTGGGTAAGATCTTCTGCAATAGCCCTGTACACATCATCAAAATTGTTACACTCTTCATATTTATTATCATAGGTTTCAAATTGAATCGATATGGATTTTAGGTAATCCACAGTAGGATGCTTTTCTGTTCTTAAATAAATTTTTTCAACACCTTTAAGAATTTCTAATGTTCCTATAGTTAGTGATTCTATTGACCCAGGACCTAGTCCCACTACTTTAATCATTAGCTTCCACTCCTTTGTTTTATTTTCTCCTTGAAAGTTTCTTTTTAATTTCCTCATATTCAAATACTCTAAGCAAAAGAATGAATATTAAATAAACGATAATACCTATTAATATTGATATTACACAAGATAATCCTCTGCTCATTGTATAATTATAGACACTTGCGTTACTAAATACAACAGCAATTATCATTATAATAGCAGCAATAGTTGGTTTTATAAAAGCATCCACAATATTGATCTTTATATTTAAATCTTTCTTTAAGTCATGCATATTTAGTAAGCAACTTGTAATATATCCTAAAATGGTTCCTATAACTGCGCCGTATATGTTTACAAATGGAACCGAAACTAATATATATGTTAGAATAACCTTTACGATGCAACCTATTGCCAAATTGTATACAGGCTTCATATAACTGCCTACACTTTGGAGTATTGCTGTGCTTGTTTGAGTCAAAACTATAAAAGGTATGCAAAGTGATATATATTGCAAAATCTCATATCCTGCTGCGTCTTTCAGAAAAACCAAATGCATTATAGGATAAGCCATAAAAAACAATCCTAAAGAAGATGGTATCGAAATAACATTAGATAATTTCAAAGCCATATCTACCCTTTTAATGAGCTCCCTTCTTCTCCCTAAATAAAACGCTTCAGCAATTATTGGCACTAGAGATGCACATAGTGCCACAGAGAGAGCCAAAGGTACATTCATCAAGGTAAACACCTTTCCAGTCAATTGGCCATACATCACGGCTGATTGCAATTGCGAGAATCCGCCTTTTAGAAGTTGCTGTGGTACTAAAATAGAATCTATTAATGACATAATAGTTCCAACTGCAGCGCCAAGAGATATTGGCAATGCAGCTTTACCTAAATCAGTTAAAATATACTTATGCTTTGATACTCTTCTTACTGGTAGCTCTTTTTTCACCTTAAAATAAGTTAAAACTAAATATATACTTCCCATAGCTGCACCAACTAGGGTCCCAAATGCCGCTCCTCCAGCCGCATACTCAATTCCCTTTGGGAACAATAAATATGCGAATAAAACTCCAGCCACAACTCTTCCAATTTGTTCCACTATTTGTGAAATAGCAGTAGGTCTAACATTCTGTAGCCCTTGAAAAAAGCCCCTAAAGGTACACATAACCGAAACAAATATTGGAGCTATAGCAATTACAGAAAACGCATAATATGATTTAGGATCCCATTTCAGCATTGATATAATAGGCCTTGCAAACGTTAGCATAAGTGTAGTAACTACCGAGCCTAAAATAAGCATTAAAATAAGCGTTTGTCTTAAGACCTGATAAATTCCATCCTGATCATTTTTAGCCCTCATCTCAGCAATAAGTTTAGACATAGCTATTGGTACACCAGATGCTACTGCTACAAAGGTCATGTAAAGTGGATAAGACATTTGGTAGTATCCCATACCCTCATCTTTTATAAGTGCCTGCATTGGAATTCTAAAAAACAAGCCCAAAAATCTCGCAAATATTGCTGCAAGCCCAAGTATAATAGTCCCTTTTATCAATGAATGTTTCTTCATAATAACCTCCTTGTATTCCTGTGGTGTGAGTAAGAAATACATTCTATGATTATAATTATTTAATTTAAGGGCTTATTATTACTCATATACAAAAAAATAAAAGTATATATTACTGGAAATGTGTTTCATTTCGCTCAGTAATATATACTTTTTAGGTTTTTATATTTATTGTTCCATTTGTTTTCCTAAAAAAGATGCTGCAGTTTCAGCTAGCTTTAATTCTAAATTGCCAAATTTAATTTCTGTCTCTGTAGATATTATTAGTACTGCTCCAATTGCATCTCCTTCTGTTATTATAGGGGCAATTACTTGGGCATGGTATTTATTTTCCATTTCATCGTCATACAATGCAATAACTTTTTCTGAACCTTCGCCTAAGACAATCGCTTTTCTAGCTTCCATCACTTTTTCTAATTCAATACTAACTTTTTTATCAACATACTCTTTTTTAGGACAACCACTTACAGATATTATATTATCTTTATCGCATATGATTATTACGTTTCCTATAGTTTGTTGTAATGAATCAGCATATTCTCTAGAAAATTCACTTAATTCACCTATAGGTGAGTATTTTTTTAAAATAACCCCACCTTCTCTGTCAGTAAATATTTCTAATGGATCTCCTTCTCGTATTCGAAGAGTCCTCCTTATCTCCTTAGGTATAACAACTCTTCCTAAATCATCTATACGTCTTACTATCCCAGTTGCTTTCATTTAAATAATTCCTCCTTATATAAAATCTTATATAATATACTAGCACTATTATTATCTTTCTAAACTTGAAATTTTATGCACATTTGTATATGTTTAATTTTAATTTAAAAAAGAAATATTTATATTCCTGTAACTGCATCCTTATTTGACAAGAATTCCTCTGTAAAAACATTGCTTTTGCTAAATACTGCTAAACAAAATTTATAATATCAGCTTAGCCCCATAAAATAAAAAAATAAAGAATACCTCTATGTTAAAGGTATTCTTTATAATATTATTAATGTAAATATTTATTATTTTAGATTTTTTTCGTATTTTGTTATTTTAGCTTCTGTTGTCCATTTTGTCATAGCTGCCGTCCATGCCTTTTGTTTTTCCTGTGCTATAAGCGTTGTTTCTATTTCTGCCTTAACAGTTTCAAATTTCTTTGCAGGAGACGATTTTTTTTCAATAGATTTTATTATATGATATCCAAATTGGGTTTGAACAGGATCTGAAATTTTACCTGACTCTAACTTAAGACCCGCTGCCATAAATGTCGGATCCATTGAAGTATCACTGAAATCTAAGGTTCCTAAATCTCCACCTGCGTCCTTAGATCCCGTATCTGTACTTTTTTCTTTTGCTACCTTTGCGAAATCTTCGCCAGCATCTAAACGTTTCTTAACAGCCACTGCATCTGCTTCTGTTGCAACTAAAATATGAGCTAAATGAACTGTACCCTCTGTAAACTGTGTTAAATTAGCATCATAATATGTTTTTTCCTGTGCCTCAGTAACTTTAACATCTTTTGTAACTTCAGCACTTAATGCCTCTTGAATAACACTTGGTCTTATTCTTTCTTTTAATGTTGCTTCCGTAAGGCTTGCTCCGGCTAGTGCTTCCTTATACGCCGCGTCTGTTTTTAAACTTTTTTTGATTTCTGCTAATTGCTTGTTAATTTCCTCAGTTAATTTAGCTTCGGTAGGCACTACTTTTAAATCTTTAGCTTTTTGATTTACAATTACTTCATTGATTAAGCCTTCTAACGCTTGCGTCTTATTAGAATCTAATGATGCCATAGCCTCAGCATTAGTTTGATAGTTATCACCATACTGCGTTTTAAGTTGCTCAATAAGGCCTACTAATTGTTCGTCCACCTGTCCTCTAGTTATTTTAGCATCATAAACCTTTGCTACTACACTTTTAGCAATACCTTCAGGTGTTTTTTCAATCATATTACATCCAACTAAAGATGTAGCAAATATAGTTATCAACGCAGCACTAATTATTTTTTTTACGTTTTTCATTTTACTTCCTCCATTCATTATGTAATATCGCCATTTTAAGTTATGTTACGATACTCATTAATTTTAACACAAATTTATTTTATATCAACTATACTTTTTATTTGGTTCACAATCTCTATGAGATTTGCAAGTATCTCTTCTTTTTTTAATTTTTTAAATTTATAAGCAAATGCTGGCTTGTTCCCTAATTTAAATACTATACTCTTATTATACTTACTAATCAAGACTTTAACTAATTGTTGATTTATTCTATCACTACTATCAAATTGTAGTATTATCTCCTCCGCTGCCTCTTTTATTTCTATTATTCCCACATGTCCTGAAATACATCGTAAATAAGCAATATCCATAAGATTGGCAACGCAGGATGGTATATCTGAAAACCTATCTTCTATTTCCTCTTGTATATCTAACATATCTTCGTGCGATTCGATAGCTGCAATTTTTTTATAAATTTCAATTTTTTGCGACTCATCCTCTATATAAGTGCTAGGAATATATGCGTCTATTTTAATTTCCACAGAAGTCTCAATTGATTCCTTTTCTACGTCTCCTCTTATATTCTTCACTGTATCTTCGAGCATCCTACAATATAAATCATAACCTACCGCAGCCATATGACCATGTTGAGCTGCGCCCATCATATTCCCAGCACCCCGAATTTCAAGATCCCTCATTGCAATCTTAAAGCCTGACCCAAGTTCCGTAAAATCCTTAATTGCTTTAAGTCTCTTTTCAGCCACTTCAGTTAGTATCTTATCTTTTTTATAAGTAAGATATGCATAAGCTATTCTATTCGACCGTCCGACTCTACCTCTTAATTGATAAAGCTGAGAAAGTCCCATCTTATCTGCTTCATAAATTATTATAGTATTTGTATTTTGGATGTCTATTCCTGTCTCAATGATAGTAGTGCACATTAATATATCATACTTCTTCTCCATAAAATCTATCATAACAGATTCTAATTCTCTTTCTGTCATTTGCCCATGGCCAATACATACTCTAGCTTCTGGGACTAGCTTACCTATATACGCTGCCATTTCTTTGATAGTTTCTACTCTATTATACACAAAAAAAACTTGGCCATCTCTATTTAGTTCTCTGAGTATTGCATCCCTTATTAGTTGATCATTAAACTCCACCACATATGTTTGTATTGGATAACGCTCCTCTGGTGGCGTTTCAATTACACTTATGTCTCTCACCCCAGTAAGCGACATGTGCAAGGTTCTTGGGATTGGCGTAGCTGTCAGAGTAATTACATCTACATTCTTTCTTATACTCTTTATCTTTTCTTTGTGAGTAACACCAAATCGTTGTTCCTCATCTATAACTAATACCCCTAAGTCTTTAAATTTTACATCCTGCTGAATTATTCTGTGCGTTCCTATTAATATATCCACATTTCCTTCTTTTGTAGCCTTAAGAACAACTTTCTGCTCCGCTGGGGTTCTAAATCTACTTACCATTTCAACCTTTACTGGGAAATCAGAAAATCTTTTTGTAAGATTTTTATAATGTTGTTCTGCGAGTATTGTAGTCGGCACTAAGAATGCCACTTGTTTGCCATCCATAACCGCTTTAAAAGCCGCCCTAATGGCTACTTCTGTTTTACCATATCCAACGTCCCCACATATCAATCTATCCATTGGTTTATCCGATTCCATATCTTTCTTAATATCTTCAATTGCTATTATTTGATCTGGGGTTTCTTCAAATGGGAATTCTTCTTCAAATTGTTTTTGCCAAACGGTATCCTTGCTATATCTATAGCCCTTAAGTGTTGCCCTTGCTGCATAAAGCTTTACCAGTTCCTCTGCAATATCTGCAATAGAATTCTTAACCTTATTTTTAGCTTTAATCCATTCTACTCCACCCAGTTTGCTAATCTTTGGAGCCTTTCCTTCACTTCCGATATATTTTTGTACTAAATCTAATTGCTCAACAGGAACATAAAGAGTATCACAAGAATTATAGCCTAGTTCCAAGTAATCCCTTTTATGGCCGTAAACCTCTAATTGTTTAATTCCTTTATACACACCTATACCATGATTTACATGAACAACATAGTCTCCTAATTTAAGTTCTGTAAAGCTTTTAATTTTACTTACTCCCTTTTTATTAGAACGACTAGTGACTTTTCTCTTTGATTGTCCGAAAACCTCTTTATCTGATATAACGCATAATTTCAGCTGCGGATATTCAAACCCCTTTAATTGATTACCAAAGGTTACAACCACTTCTCCAAGCTCTATTTTGGAAACACTGTCTTTATAGACACTTTCAATACCTCTATCCCTCAGCGTATCTATAAGTCTTTCCCCTCTAGTTCTTGTACCAGAAAGAATTACAGTTTTGTAACCTTTATCTTTTTTATCCTTTATATCATCAATAAGCATATCTAATTGGCCATGATAATCATAAACGGTAATTTGTGAAAAAGATATTATTGACCTAGGCTTAAGCACCGTTGTAGTTTTCGCAATAGAGTTTATTGTCATAACTTCCCTAAGATCTAAATCCTCATATATATGCTCCTTATTAATTAAAACTTCTGCTTGCCTTGGAAGTATACTGCCTCGTCTTAAAAGATTCTCATAATTTTCTTCAAACTCAAAATACACACTATCTAGTTTTCCTAGACATCTTTGTGCATCATCAACTACTATAAATGAGTCCTTCATATAATCTAAAAAAGTAGATGTATTATCATAAAAATAAGGCATATAACTATCAATAGCTTCAAAGCTCCAAGTTTCTTTAAGCGCCTCTAAATTAACATTAACTAATGAAGTTATCCTTTCTATAATTTCTTTATCCTTTTTTTTACGAAAGCTACCTACTACATTGCCTAAATCTTGCTTTATTTTGTTATACCCACTTTTCATACTTTCCTCAGATAGTATTATTTCCTTTGCTGGAAATATATCTACTTCATTGACCTTATCAATACTCCTCTGAGTTTCACTATTGAATGTCCTTATAGAATCTATTTCTTCATCAAAGAGTTCTATTCTAAATGGTAGCGCAGAAATAGGGGGATATAAATCTATGATTCCTCCCCTTATAGAAAATTGACCTTTAGTATCGACTATATTTACTCTTTCATACCCACACTGTATTAATTTTTCTGAAAAGTCATTTAGATTCAATGTGCTTCCTACCGATAATTTAAAAATATATTTTCGGAACAAATCTATAGGTATATATGTCGCCGCCAAAGCTTCAATACAAGTAATTATTATTTTTTTCCCTTTTTCAGTAATCTTTTTCATTACTTTAAGTCTTTCCCATCGAAGATCTCCAGATATAGCATCAGCATTATAAAAAACTACTTCTCTCGTTGGGAAATAATATACATCATTTGCATAAAAAGATAAATCCTCATAAATATTTTTAGCCTCTACATCACTATGTGTTAAAATTAATAGTGATTTATCTAATTGCTCGTATACACCATTCACTAAATAGTTCTTAGCTGATTCAGAAAGCCCATATACACCAATTGGGTATACTTTTTTATCTATATTTTTTACTATTTCTTTAAATTGATTACTATCTTTCAAAGGCTTCATAAGCCCACTCAGTCGCATGTTAACACCTCTCACTCACTGCATGAATATATAGATTATTTAATAACAATAATTTTATTTTGGCGCATGAAAATAAATAAGAAGTATGACGCAAAATAAACTAGCCTAGGATAGGCTCGCATACTGACTTATTATTTACTTCAATGTGCCTTAAGCATTAAACCCATTAAACTGGTTCATTGCCTCAGTGCATCCTTCCGCTATTATAGTTTGGGCAGCTTTTATAGTAGCTTCAAAAATCTTTTCCACGAGTACTCTGTCTTCTTTTGAAAACCTTCCTAAAACATGAGGTATTAGCGACCTTTCTGGTTGTCCTACGCCTATTTTTATTCTGACAAAGATGTCAGACGACAAACTCTCAATAATGCTTTTTAAACCATTATGTCCGCCAGCGCTACCTTTGCTTCGTATTCTTAATTTACCTGCATCCAAACTAATATCATCATGAATTATGATGATATTCTCATTAGGAATCTTATAAAATGAAGCTGCTTCGCGTACAGACTCGCCACTTAAATTCATATATGTACTAGGTTTTAAAAGAATAACTTTTTCCCCTGTTATATTAACTTCTCCATACACACCTTTAAATTTTATCCTATTAACGTGGACATTATACTTATCGGCCATTAAATCAATTACATCAAATCCTACATTATGTCTTGTATGTCTATATTCATCTCCGGGATTTCCTAGTCCAACTACCAAGTACATTATTACCTCCAAATATTATTATGTTTAACCATATGTATGTCACATAATTATTTTTTCTCTTATTTATAATACTATACTAAAAAAGTATTTTAATCCGCTTTAGTTAGTTTTTAATTCTGAGAGAGTTATGCTAATATCTTTAATTTCTCCGTTTCTCCAAATCCTACAGGATACACGACCTCCAACCTCGTACTTCTCCAAGATATTACTTAGCTCTTCCATATTTTTAACCTTAGCATCACCTATTTGAATTATAATATCAGTAGGCATAATCCCAGCTACATATGCTCCACTTCCACGAACAACCTCCTGTACGTATACTCCCTCTACACCATCTTTACCTTCCGAAATCGCAACTGCTCCATAAATGCCTATAGCCGGTCTAAAGACTTTACCATAATTCATTAAATCATCAATAATTGATTTGGCTTCATTTATGTTTATAGCAAAACCCATTCCGTAAGTTTCACTTGCCGAATTAACTCCCCAACTATTTATTCCGATAATTTCTCCAGAGCTATTGCATAATGCTCCACCACTATTTCCTGAATTTATAGCTGCATCAGTTTGTATTACTTTATTTATAGTTTGTTCCCCAGTTTTTTTATCAACTATATTAATTCTTCTATCCAGAGAACTTATGATACCTGCGGTTACAACTCCTGAAAACTGATCTCCTAGTGGATTGCCAATAGCAATAGCTAAATCTCCAACCTTTACCTTTGATGAATCACCAAATTTTACAATAGGAAGATTGGTAGCTTCAACTTTTATAATTGCCAAATCCGATCTAGCATCCGTCCCTACTACAACTGCTTTCAATACGTTATCATTACTCAGTTTTACTTTTATTTCTGTTGTACCTTCAACTACATGATAATTTGTAATAATAAATCCATCGCTTTTGAATATAATTCCCGAACCACTTCCTTCGGATGTATCCCACAGTTCTCCCGCTTTGTTACTTATGCCAACTACCGCAGGTGCTACCTTTCGGGCAACTTGTGAAATATTATTGTTTTCTAAAACGCTAGAATTTAAAGCACCAGTAAAATCCTTTTGTGCTTTATCTTTATTAATTACATACTGAGCTGTAATTCCCCCAGTAAGTGATGCTATTAATATAAAACTAAATACTTTTAAAAATGCTTTGAAATATTTTTTCTTATTATTTTTTCTAAATTTAATTTCGCCAAAGAAGTCTTGACCTCGCTCTGCATTCTTCCACATAGCATCTCTTATTTCTTCAGGTTCATATTTACTATTATTACCCATAGCATCACCTCCTTTTGATTATATACCTTAATTATTGTACTTTATATTTAATTTCAAAAACCAAACTGTTATATTTTTTATTAAACTATTTTACTTTCGTTAATGTGAATGTAAAATAAACTCCATTATCCTTATTTTCAACCCATATATCCTCCTGCAATTGAGTTATTATATTCCTCACTATAGATAATCCAAGTCCAGTGCTATCTTTTGCTGTTCTCGCTTTATCTGCTTTATAAAATCTATCCCAAATATGCAATAAATCTTCTTCCGCTATTTTGGGGCCATCATTAAACACAGATATGAAGACTTTCTTTCCTTTAATTTTTGAGCTAATCTTTATTTTGCCACCGGCATCTACATATTTTATTGAATTATCTAATAAATTTGTAATCACTTGAACTAACCTATCCCTGTCTCCCGCTACAAATAAATTATCCTCATCAAAGTATACATCTACAGATGCTCTTTTTTCTTTTATTTTTGTTTCATAATTTATAACTGTAAGCCTAATTATCTCATTAATATCTACTTCCATAATTCTTAAACTAAACTCCCCTGCTTCAATTGCAGACATATCTAGTAAGTCATTTACAAGTCTAGTTAATCTTTGAATTTCTTCATAAGCAATTGATAGGTAATATTTCTCCTTTTCCTTTGGAATCACCCCATCTAGTATTCCACTAATAAACCCCTTAATTGAGGTTATAGGAGATCTAATCTCATGGGATACATTCGATATGAATTCTCGTCTATTTTTCTCGTTTTTTTCTATGGAATCCGCCATAAAGTTAAAGGATTGAGCTAGCTCTCCAATTTCATCGTTGGATTTCAAATAAACCCTCTTATCTACATCTCCATTAGATATTTTTCTGGCTACTGCATTAATTTCTGCTAAGGGGCTTATTATAATTTTTTGAGAAAAATAATATATAACTATACAAGAAAATATTATTGCAAAAATTGAAGATATCCAAATTATTTCATAAACTCGTCTTAAAGATTGACTTAATTCTTCAATGGAATTATATAATATTATAGAGCCCTTAAAGCTGTCATCCTCAGTCATTATGGGAGTACCATATACCCTTACAGGTTTATCAAATATTCCAGCATAAGGCCCTGTGACCTCAAACGTGTTCCCAAGTCTAAGCTGCTCTAGTTCCTTAACAAAAACCTGTTTTCCAATAAACTCCTTATGGTCTTTATTTGATACAGCATAAACTCTACCGTAGCTATCGGTAAGCCAAATATCTGATTTTATGTACTCACCAATTATCATTAATGTATAATTTACTTGCTGCGAAGTAACATCATTAGCCAAATAACTCATAGCTAATCCTTGTATTATAGATGCCTTATCCAAAAATTGTACTTTCCGCTGTTCGAAAAAATAATTTTGGAACCAGTAAGACAAAAAAGATGCAATAATTATTAAACTCATAGATATTATAATTGTATAAGTGGCTAGCATCTTAAAAAATAGCCCTTTTTTAACCATTTATTTCACCTCAAATTTATATCCTACTCCCCATACGGTCTCAATTTGCCAATTTGGTCCTCCTTGAAGCTTTTCTCTTACCCTTTTAACATGCACATCAACTGTTCTAGAGTCTCCTGGATAATCGTATCCCCAAACCTCACATAACAACTGCTGCCTAGTAAAAACCCTATTCTTATTAAGAGCTAAATAATGAACTAATTCAAATTCTTTAGGTGGCATTTTTACTTCCGCGCCTTTATATGTAACATTATAAGAATTGATATCAATTTCTAAATCCTCAAAATTCAATACTTCTTTACCACCATTATCTAAATTATAACGCCTAAGCACAGCTTTTACTCTTGCAATTATTTCTTTTGGCTCAAATGGTTTTACTACATAATCATCCGCTCCGAGTTCTAGCCCTAATACCTTATCAAAGGTTTCCCCTTTAGCTGTAAGCATAATAACCGGCGTTTCGTGTTCTTTTCTTATCCATTTTAGAACATCGATTCCATCAATATAAGGCAACATTATATCTAAAAGCACCAAATCTGGTTTGTAACTTGAAAAAGCTTCCTGTGCAGCTCTGCCATCATGTGCTACTTTTGTTGCATATCCTGAATTTTCAAGATACATCTTAATTACCTCAGCAATATTTTTATCATCATCAACTATTAGTATTTTCCCTATAGTTCCTTCCATTTCTGTACCTCCAAATTATTTATTCTATTTTTTATCTCAATCATTTTCATCTGTTATTTTCAACCATCATTTTTGAATATTGTGAATATTTTTAAAATAACTAATCAATATACTAGTCTATTTTTAAAAAGAACTTGCTAATATACCTTATCACTAATTTATCATACTTTTATGTTAACTGTTTAGTTTTTTTGAAAATGTTACAAATTATTCACCGCTTATGATAGTTATTTTACATATTTTACATAATGCATATATGATTCTTATATATTATAATCATTATCTCACTATTATATAAATAGCATTAATAAATAACAAATTTTATTTATTATATATAATTTCAGATTATAAAAAAATAGTGATGCGCACTTATACAAATAATTGCGCATCACTATTTTAAAACATGAATTTATAAATTTGGTTCTTCCTCAAATAACTTGCTTACAGAAATATCCTCATATATCCTCTTTATAGCCTCAGCCAAAATTGGTGCTACAGATAATGTAGTAAATTTTGAGCATTGCTTATTCTCTGTCACGTCAATGGTGTTTAATATTATTAATTCTTTTATTACTGAATCATTTATTCTTTGAATAGCTGGCCCTGATAGTACTCCATGACTACAACAAGCATAAACATCTCTTGCTCCGAGTTTTACTAAAGCATTAGCCCCATTAGTTATTGTACCTGCAGTATCTATCATATCGTCCATCATGATAACTGTTTTCCCTTTAATATCACCAATGACATTCATAATCTCTGCAACATTAGCCTTTGGTCTTCTCTTATCGATAATAGCAATAGGTGCATGTAACTTATCTGCAAATTTTCTCGACCTTGCAACGCTTCCAAGATCTGGTGCAACTACAACTACATCATCTCTATCTTTAAATCCATGCTCTATGTAATATTTGGCAAGTATAGGCGTTCCCGTCATATTATCAACAGGAATATTAAAATACCCTTGTATTTGAGCTGCATGTAAATCCATAGTAAGCACTCGATCTGCTCCTGCAGTTGTTATAATATCTGCCACAAGTTTAGCTGTGATTGGGTCTCTAGCTTTTGCTTTTCTATCCTGCCTTGCATATCCATAGTATGGTATAACAGCAGTTATTCTACCTGCTGAAGCTCTCTTAAATGCATCAATCATAATAAGTAATTCCATTAGGTTGTCGTTTACTGGAGCATTAGTTGATTGAACCACAAATACATCTGCGCCCCTAACAGTTTCGTGTATATTAACAGATATTTCTCCATCACTAAAAGTTCCTACTTGTGAATCTCCAATTTTTAGTCCTAGTATGTCCGCTATATCTTTTGCTAATTTAGGATTTGAGTTACCTGTGAAAATTTTAATATTTTTGCCATGATTTATCATACTTAGTCCTGATTTTTAAAATTCATATAAATTATATTTTAATACAATTTGTGAATTTTCATTCTACCTTCTAGATAGAACGGTAGCATCACAGGATTCAACTACTAAGATTAATCTGCTCTCATCAAAATCTCTCATAGTTTTTATATTCCCATCTACTACAAAAATCAGTTTTCCACCTCCCTTTTTAAATTACTTTCTGAATATTAACTTTTGCTATTTTTTTTTGTTAAGCCCTTTTTTTATTACCCAACTTTCAAGATTCTTCTGCCTTGCTCTTGCTATTGCCAAAGCATTCTTAGGCACTTCATATGTAATTGTAGAACCAGCAGCAGTATATGCATTATCGTTAACTGTTACAGGCGCTACTAAATTAGTGTTGCAACCTATAAAAACATTATTACCTATTATAGTTTTATACTTCATTTTACCATCATAATTTACAACCACAGTTCCACAACCAAAATTACATCCACTTCCAACCTCAGCATCACCAATATAAGTGAGATGCGATACCTTTGTATTATCTCCAATAGTCGATTTTTTAATTTCAACAAAATCTCCTATTCTAGCATGTTTACCTATGTTACTTTCTGGTCTAATGTATGCAAAAGGTCCCACCGTAGTTCCCTCACCTATTTGACTCTCAATTACCACAGAACTTTGAACTGAAACTCCATTTTGAAGAATACTATCAGCAATTCTATTATTTTGATAAAGAATACAGTCTTCTTTAATAATAGACTTACCCTGCAGTATATTTCCTGGATATATAATAGTATCTTTCCCTATTACAACTTCCGAATCAATGTATGTACTACTAGGATCCATTATCGTGACCCCATTTTCCATATGCTTTTTATTTATTCTTGTTCTCATAATTAATTCAACATCTGCAAGCTCTACCTTAGAATTAACAGCAATAATTTCTTCAACTGGTACATTAAAAGCACCAACCTTAAATCCTTGATTTTTTAATATACCGATTACATCTGTTAAATAGTATTCCTTTTGTGCATTATTATTATTTAATTTATCTAAAGCATTAAGTAGTTCTTCTATATTAAAACAATACATTCCTGAATTTATTTCTTTAACTAACATTTCAGTTTCGTTACAGTCCTTAAATTCAACTATTTTTTTAACCTCACCATTTTCATCTCTAATTATTCTGCCATACTTTGCAGGGTCCTCCATCCTTGAAGTTAATACAGTAGCTTTAAAATTACCTTTTTCATGATAATCTAGCATTTCCCTAACTGTGTATTCAGTAATTAGTGGACCATCGCCAACAAATATTGCTACCGTACCTTCATTACCACTTAAAAATTCTCTTGCACACATTACTGCATGTCCCGTCCCTAACTGTTTTTCCTGAACAGAATAACTAATATTTCTATCTGCTGTCCCTTTTTTAACCTCTTCAGCTCCTCTTCCAATTACCACATTAACCATTTCAATTTCTGCATTTCGCATAGTGTCAATAACATGGTTTATCATTTCTTTTCCACAAACCTTATGTAGAACCTTGGGAGTATTAGAGTTCATTCTTTTCCCTTCTCCAGCAGCTAATATTATAGAACATTTATACAAATAAAACACCTCTTTATACAATAATTCGACGTATTTACATATTATATGTTACATTTTCTTCAATTAGTATACACCTTATATTATATTTTATATACCATTTAATTGCAACCAGCCTTGGGCGTTTTTAATTGTTTTTATAACAAAAAAATAAAAAGAGGTTCCCCCCCTCTTTTTATACTTCTACTTTTTCTTCTTCTACTTCTTCTACTTCTTCTACTTTTTCTTCTACTTTTGCTATCACTTTTGCTACTGGTTCTTCACTTCTTACTTTTTCATACTCATTTAAGATAGCTGTTTGAATCTTCTCTCTTGTTTGAGTATTTATAGGGTGTGCTATATCCTTGAATTCTCCATCTGGAGTTTTCCTACTCGGCATAGCAATAAAAAGTCCACTTTGTCCTTCAATAACTTTAATATCATGAACAACAAATTCATTGTCAAAAGTTATTGATACAATAGCTTTCATTTTACCCTCTGTAGCTATTTTCCTAATTCTAACGTCTGTGATTTCCATACACTCCACCTCCAACCTGCGTTATTAATATACTATTTCTCTATAACTTACATTTTTCCTTCTTAAATGGTAAAAAAATATTAAATATTTTGAATATTACACTTTTTCGAAGTTCTTCGATGGAGTTAACTTGGATTTACCTTCCTCACTTATTCCTTTAAACTCAATAATTGATATGTATTCATCTATTAATTTATGCCCGCTTTCAATATTATCAATGAGAACCCCAATTCCTAAGAGTTCACTTTCAAACTCTTCAAGCAAATTAATTATGCCTCTTGCAGTACCTCCAGCTTTCATAAAGTCATCTATAAAAATACATTTACTCTGTTTTTTTATGGACTTTCTCGATAAAGACATAGTTTGAATTCTATTACTAGAACCGGATACATAATTGATACTAACGGTACTGCCCTCAGTAACCTTAGGGTCTCGCCTTACTATAACTAATTGAACTCCTAGCATTTTTGCCACTTCATACGCAAGCGGTATTCCTTTAGTCTCGACTGTTACCACATAATCTATGGCGAGCTCGTTAAAAGAGGATGCAAGTATTACTCCTGCCTTATGCACTATCTCTGGATTATACATAATATCAGTCATATATATAAAATTTCCTGGTATTACCCTGTCCTTCTGTCTTAAAATAACACATAACTCATCTGCAAATATTCTACTTTCCTGCTCAGATATTCCACAAATAAATCTTACTCCGCCAGCCGCGCCTGCAACTGTTTCCACTTTTCCCATAGATAACGCGCTTAGTGTTTCGCGAACAATAACAATGTCTTCGCTAATTGTGGATTTAGCTGCATTAAATAATTCTGTAAAGTTTTTTAAGTTAATAGTCTTATTAGGATTTTCTGTTAATATTTTTGTAATGCCTGCAACTCTTTGATTTCTACTATATTTATTCATAATATATCACCTATATCTTTTTTTTACGAATTTAAACGGATAAATTTTTACTATCATTCGTATTTTTATTGTAAATCTTTTTTAGCTTAATTACAATGTTTATCTAATTAAGTTAGAAACATGAAATTTATTTACACGAAATAGTTTATTACGAGTTTTTAAGCTTTAAAATTTCATAAAAGGCCTCTTTTAAAAATATTGTTCTATATATGTATTGTTTTTATTGAATATTGTATATAATTAAGAAAGGTTATATAATCAAGAATTAGTTATAATCCATACTAACTAAGTCGCATATACTAAATATGCGTAATCATTTTAAGGAGTTGATATAATGTCTTTTGATTTTATAAGAGATAAAAACAAAAAAATTCATTTCATTGGTATTGGCGGTATAAGCATGAGTGGTCTTGCTGAAATACTTATAAAAAATGGCTATAAGGTTTCGGGGTCTGATATGCGGTTATCACCTATAACAAACAAACTTAAAGAAAAAGGTGCTGAAATTTATATAGGCCATAATGGCGATAACATAAAGGATGCAGATTTAGTTGTATACACTGCTGCTATTTCGCAAGATAACCCTGAATACATTAAAGCTATGGAATTAAATATCTCTTTAATGGATAGAGCTGAATTTTTAGGTCACATTATGAAAGGTCATAAGTATAATGTTGCTGTATCAGGTACACACGGTAAAACTACTACGACTTCTATGATAGCTCACATTGTTTTGCAAGAGGATGTGGACCCTACCATACTAGTTGGTGGAGAATTAGATGCTATTTCCGGTAATGTTTTAGCTGGAAATGGCGACTATTTTATTACAGAAGCCTGTGAGTACAGGGCATCATTTTTAAAGTTCTTTCCCACTGTAGGAACAATAGTAAATATAGACGCAGATCACCTAGATTACTATAGAGATATAAATCACATTAAAGATACCTTTAAAAAATTTATTGATCTTATACCTAAAGAAGGCTATTTAATTGCGAATATAGATGATGTGAATGTTAAAACTATTCTACAAAACTATACTTATAAATGTAATATACTTACTTATGGTTTAAAAGAAGGAATGCTTCAAGCTAAAGACATTATCTATAGCGAGTCAGGTTGTGCCACCTTTGATGTATACAGAGATGCTCACAAACTATTTCAAATAAATCTTAATGTACCAGGCATGCATAATGTTCTAAATGCTCTTGCAAGTATTGGTACTTCCCTATGCCTTAATTTTTCTGAAAGCTCAATCATTTCAGGCCTTTCTAGCTTTAGAGGTACACATAGAAGATTTGAGCTAAAAGGAACTAAAAATGGTGTAACTGTAATTGACGATTATGCTCATCATCCTACAGAAATTAAAGCAACTCTAAGTGCTGCAAAAAATTATCCTCACAATAAAATTTATTGTGTTTTTCAACCCCATACTTATTCAAGAACTTTAAGTTTATTTGAAGATTTTTCAGATTCTTTTTATGATATGGATAATCTAATCCTCGCAGATATTTATGCTGCCAGAGAAAAGGATACTGGAGTAATAAGTTCAAATATGCTTGGGGATAGAATACGATCGAAAAATGTAGATTGCGTAAACCTTCATAGTTTTGATGAAATTGTGGATTATCTTAAAAATAATCTAAAAGAAGGAAATATGCTTATTACAATGGGTGCAGGAGATGTATTTAAAATAGGTGAAATGTACTTAAAATAATTTATAATATGTGTGCATTTTTATTTAACATAAGATTAATTATTGAAAAGCCATGGAAATTCCCATGGCTTTTTAATAATACTTCAACCTTTTAGGGGGCGACATTTTAATGAAACGAATTATAAAATATATTACTAAATACAAACTCTTTATTATTATACCTTCTCTTGCATTGTTAATCAGCGTCGCACTAGATATGTTTAATCCTTATTTAGTAGAGATTTTGATTGATAAAGTACTCCGCAATAAAGAATTTGATCTTTTAACAACTGTATTAATGTCCCTTGCTGGAATTACTATTACTAGGTCGATACTTGGATATATTAAAGATTTTACATTAGATTACTTATCTTCTAGAGTAAGCATAGATTTAAAAAGAGATCTATTTGATCATATTCAAAGTTTGTCTTTTAAATATTTTGATAGTATGAACACAGGTGAACTTATGTCAAGAATGGGTTCTGACGTTGATAACGTATGGAAATCCATTTCTTTTGGAATAGGGCTTGCTATAGAACAGATGCTCTATTTTGTAGTTGCATCTATACTTATATTCCGTATAAACACAAAACTTGCCCTTGTAACTCTTATAACTATGCCTCTTATTGGCTATATAGCAATGAAACTTGAAAAAGAAGTTGGAAAGGCTTATGACGAAATAAGTGATCATAATGCAGTTCTAAATACTACAGCCCAAGAAAATATTGCTGGGGCACGACTTGTAAAAGCTTTCGCGAGAGAAAGCCATGAAAAATTAAAGTTTTTAAATCATAACAAAACAAATTATAATCTTAATATGAAACAAGCTAAGATATGGAGCAAACACTTTCCTATGATAGAGTTTTTATGTAACATCTCTGTTCTAGTCGTAGTCTGTGTTGGTGGAGTGCTTGTAATTGATAAAAGCCTATCTATTGGTGAACTCGTAGCCTTTAGCCAATATGTGTGGATGTTAATTTGGCCTATGAGAATGATCGGTTGGCTTACAAATATCATAACTCAAGCTAATACATCCGCTAAAAAAATCTTTAATATCATGGACGTTGAACCAGAAATCATAGATAAATATGACGCTATACGAATGCCTATAATTAAGGGCGATATAAAGTTTGAGAATGTGTCTTTTACATATAATGAAAATTATATTCTGGAAAATATAAATTTAGATATACCTGCAGGAAGCACTGTTGCAATAATGGGCTCAACTGGTTCTGGTAAAAGCTCTCTTATAAATCTTATAGGGAGATATTATGATATCTTAAAAGGTTCAATTACTGTTGATGGTAATGATATACGCGATATATGTATACGTGATTTGAGAAGCAAAATATCTATAGTTGCGCAAGATACTTTCTTGTTTTCAGAGAGCATTTACGAAAATGTACGTTTTGGAAAGCTTGAAGCCTCTCTTCTGGAAATAAAAAAAGCTTGCACGGATGCCTGTGCAGACGAATTCATTGACAATTTCATCGATGGTTATAATACAATTATTGGAGAAAGAGGAATGGGACTTTCAGGCGGTCAAAAACAAAGACTTTCTATTGCAAGAGCACTAGTTCAGGATTCTAGCATTTTAATACTCGATGATGCCACATCATCCCTGGATATGGAAACTGAATATAATCTTCTGAAAAATCTTCATCATAGAAATAAGAAGGTAACTACATTTATAATTGCACATAGAATTTCTGCAGTTAAAAATGCTGATATAATACTCTTCCTCGAGAATGGTCACATAATTGAGCTAGGAAATCATAAAACTCTCCTTGAAAAAAAAGGTAACTACTATGATGTGTACA
>NZ_JAENWL010000326.1 GCF_016650095.1 Clostridium sp.
AATCCATTAGAAAATTATTGACATATTCACTTTAGTTTGTTATATTGTGTATACACAATAGGCACAAAGTGAGAAGGAGTTGCATTATGTTAGCGATAGATGTTAAAAATTTAAATAAGCAATATAAAAATTTTCAATTAAAAGACGTTTCTTTTCAATTAAAAGAAGGATATATTATGGGATTTATCGGCGCCAATGGTGCAGGGAAAACAACCACATTAAAAGCAATTTTGAATATGATTCATATTGATGGCGGTGAGATTAGTATTTTGGGCAAGAGCTTTATTGAACACGAAATTGAATTGAAACAAGAAATTGGCCATGCATTTGGAGGCATAGATTATTATACGCGAAACAAAATTAAAAAGGTAACCGATGTTATTAAGAAGTTTTATAAAAATTGGAATGAAGAAACCTATTATAATTATCTTAAAAAATTCAAATTAGATGAAAACAAAAAAATAATTGAATTGTCAGCCGGAATGAGAGTAAAGTACAACTTGGCAATTGCTTTATCCCATGGATCAAAGCTTTTCATCCTTGATGAACCAACAAGTGGACTCGACCCAGTTGCAAGAGATAATCTGTTAGAAATTTTTCAGGAGTTGGTAGAAGATGGTGAAGTAAGCATTCTTTTTTCAACACATATTACATCTGATTTAGAAAAATGTGCGGATTATATTACCTATATCGATAACGGAAAAATCATCAATAGTTTGGAGAAAGAAGAATTTATAAACACATATCGTTTGCTGAGTGGTAAAGAAAGCCAACTTGACCAGGTGAAAGACCAATTAATTTCCTATAAAAAAAATTCTTTTGGCTTTACAGGATTGATCCATTCTAAAGATTTTGATCCATCTTCAGATATTAAGTCAGCCCTACCTAATCTTGAAGAGATTATGATATATGTTTCAAAAGAGGAGGATATGTATGTATAACTTACTAATGAAAGAATTAAAGCTGGGAGTAAGTCCTTTCTTTTATATATTACCCTTTTTGACAGGTGCTTTAATGCTGATTCCTGGCTGGTTATATTTTTTTGTACCTTTATACTTTTTATTTATAACCATACCTAATATGTTTGCAGGTTATAAAACTCAGAATGACTTAATGTTTTCAATTGTAATGCCTGTAACTAGAAAAGACATTGTAAAAGCCAGAGTGGCAATCATAGTAATCCTAGAATTATTGCATATTGTTATTGCAGTCATCTATGGCATGATTAGTACTCACTTATATCCGAATTTGACCTCCTTTTTCTTTGGACCAACAATAGGCTTTTGGGGACTTTGTTTTATCATGCTTGCTATCTTCAACATTATTTTTATACCTATGTTTTACAAAACAGCTTATAAATATGGTGCAGCAACGATTGCAGGTATTACAGGTGCTATGATTTTCGCTGCTGGAGCAGAATGGTTGGGAATAGTAAATTCTTTAGTATTTGACCTTTTTAAAGGTACTGGTGCTGATAATATGGCAACTCAAATAACAATTTTGATTGTAGGAATTGCTATATTTGCAATATTCAGCGTTGTTGCTTATAGTATTGCGATTAAACAATTTGAGAAAGTGGATATATGATGGACATAGCGATCTCAAACACATCTGAAAAACCAATTTATCAGCAACTTTTTGAGCAAATCAGCGCTCAAATTATAAAGGGAGACATAGAAAAAGGTTACAGCTTGCCACCAATAAGACGAGCAGCCAAAGAACTACGTGTTAGTATCATCACCGTAAAAAAAGCCTGGGAAGGACTCGAACGATGTGGTTTGATTTATACTGTAACAGGTAAAGGATGTTTTGTAGCTGAACACTCATCCGATGATATGCTTCAAAAACGTAACGAAATGATTCTGAAGCAAATGGTTGATGACACTTCATATTACAAATCCCTTGGCCTCACCATAGAAGAAGTTTTTGAGCTTATGAGGAAGGTTTATTGAGAAGGCATATTTTATTGTTTATTGGCATTATATTCACTTCCTTGGGATATTATATCGGTCTTAATGAAAATGTAAGTTTAAAATGGGTTAGGAAAAAGTATAAGAGATACAAATTTGAACAATATATTCGAAGAAAAATATAAGTTTCCTCTAGAAGTTTGTAATATAAGTAATAATATCCTCCTAAATCAAATAATTATAATTAGAGACTGTAATTATTTCATATATCGAACCAAATGAATAAAAGGAGTGTATTATGAAAAAACATTCATTAATAAAAGGGACTCTTATACTTGGATTAGTAGGATTATTTGATAAATTTTTAGGACTATTTTTTAGAATACCAATACAGGCACTTATAAAGGATGAGGGGATGGGATACTATCAGATGTCTTATCCTCTCTATATGGTTTTTGTAGCAATAGCGTTAGGCGTTATGGTAGCTATGTCGAAACTTATTGCTGAAATGAATGCTAAAAATGATAGAGAGGGAGTTCATCAGGTTTTAAGACAAACTCTTTTTGTTATGATTATATTAGGTGCAGCATTTAGTACATGTATGTTAATGTTTGCAAGACCCATTATAGCTTTATTAAAATGGAATCCTAAAGCATATTACTCTTTTTTGGCTATTTTTATGGCTCCAATCTTTGTTTCTATTATGTGTACTTTTAGGGGCTTCTTTCAAGGACTTCAGAATGTTGGGCCAACTGCTATATCACAATTAATAGAACAGGTGGGTAGAGTTGTGGCTGGAGTTTTGTTTGCATATTTATTATTTCCAAAGGGTATTGAGTATGCTGCAGGAGGAGCAGCTCTTGGAACACTTGTTGGTGCTATGATGGGAAGTATATATTTAGTTTCAGTTTATTTTAAAGTAAGAAAAGAGCAACCAATAAGAAAAAAGATTAAGCATAAAAATATTTTAGGAGCTTTAGGTAAAGCAGCATTTCCAATATCTATGGGTGCCGTAGTAGGGACTATTATGGCATTAATAGATTCTATTTTAGTGCCACAACAGCTTATAAAGGCAGGATTTTCACAATTGCAATCAGTTGAAATGTATGGACAATTGACTGGAAAAGTGTCCACCTTGATGACTGTACCTTTAGCACTTTCAATGGCATTGTGCGCATCTTTAGTACCAATAATTGCAGAAGCATTTTATTTAGGCAAACGAAAGGAACTCATTAAAAAGGTAGATATGGCTGTAAAATTATCTAATGTTATTGCATTACCATCTGCTTTAGGCATGTTTTTTATGGCTTATCCTATAATGAATTTAGTCTTTATGAAAGACGCATCAGGGTATCAAATTCTTAAATATATATCAATTTGTATACCTTTTATTATCTTAACACAAACAAGCACTGCAATACTCCAAAGTATAGGTAATTATATGAAACCTGTATATAATATGGCATTAGGTTGCATAGTAAAAGTTATAATAACCTATGTATTGGTTTCGTTTTCGTCTGTAAATATATATGGGGCAGTTATTGGAACTATTTTAGGATATATCACAAGTTGCTTATTAAATATGCACGAACTAAAGAAAAGTTTAAATATACAATTGAACATTGTTGATGCGTTTATAAAACCAGCAATTGCAGCTAGTATAATGATAGTTGTAGTTAAATTTAGTGATGCTATTGCATATAATTATACAATGAGTAGAGGATTGTCTTGCTTAATATCCATAATGATAGGCGTTGTAGTTTATTCAATATTTGTTTTGCTTCTTAGAATATTTGAATATCAAGAAATTAAAATGAGAATTTTTAAGCAAATCAAATAAAAATAAGAATGGCATTAGTTAAATGGAGTAATATAGATATAGGGTAGGCAGGCTAATATGACTGTCTATCCTATATCTATTTTTATGTTTAGTAAACATTATGTATCATATTATTGTTTTGCCTTTTTTACTATTCCAGCATATAAATATTCTAAGTACTCAGTATCAACTTCTTCATTTTTTAACATATCTATTCTAATTTTAGCCATATTTAAACCTTCATTTGCTTCCTCAAAATCCTTTTGCTTTATGCATGAACTTGAATATTTTAATAAATAATCAATTTTTATCACTACTTGTGCTAAATCTTCTTTATCCTGGTTTACTAGAGTAATCAATAATGAGTATATTTGTGGAGAAGCATTTGCTTTAGAATTATATAAGAGATCGTTATTTCTACTACTTTTTTTTGTCATATTAATACCTCGCTATATTTGTGTATCTCATATTTAACATTATATATTAATTTCTCAGTGAATAATAGAGCTACTTATTTATTGTAATATCTCTGAGCTTCATTATTTCAAACAAAAATTTAAAGGAAATTAGTTTTTTTTATTGAATATTGGTATTATAGTGAATTATATGAAAATAAAGATTGAATATATAATTCAATTGGAC
>NZ_JAENWL010000209.1 GCF_016650095.1 Clostridium sp.
CCAATATCAACTGGGGCGGGTTGATAACCGCGGGCTGCCGTTCTTTGACCAACGGTGCCATTAAAACTAAAGGTTCCGCCTGGCATTATAAGGATTCCGTTTATACTTTTTGTTGCAAGTGTTATATTAGTGGACCTACCATAAGAAGAGGTAGTAAAATTAGAAGTAAAACTTGAAAGTTTTGTATTAATAGTTTGAAGATTTTCTGTTGTTATACTTGCTGTAATAGTCTCAATCTCTGCTTCTACAGAAATATTCAAAGCGTGTATATCTCCGCTTATTTTACTTAAAACTTCTTTTTCTAGTTTCTCATCCATAAGTTTAGAACCTTTTATATCAGGTGTAATTTTGAAATCACCACCGATTTTGACAATGCTTCCATTTTTAGAATCCTTATCAATATCCTTCTTCATATTGGCAATTAACTCATGAAGTGGCTTAGAATCATAGCCGAATTTCAAATTAAAGTCCTTACTCACAGGTGTCTTAATAAGTTTATATTTCTCGTAGAAATTTAAGTTTTTACCGTAATCAAAAGCTTTTTTTATTATCTCATCAACATTATATCCTGCATTTATTTTTGCATAATTCAATGAATAAGTTTTCAATGGGGTTTTAATATCTATATTTTTAGTTAATATAGCAGATGAATATGTTTTAGACACCATATCTTTAGCTTCCATTAATGTTTTTCCAGATACGTCTATCTCACCAATTTTAACTCCTGGGTATACAAGACTTGTCCATTTTTGTGTTTTAAAATAAATATAACCATAAAATCCACTTACGCCCAAAACGATTATTAATAGTAAAATTATAATTGCTGTTTTCTTTTTTTTCATAAGTTTAATTAGTCTCCTATATTTTATTATTCTTTGGTATCTTAGTATATAATATCATGAAAGTATTTCAGAAATACACCTTTTTTTTTAGAATTGTAAAGTATTTTTATTTTTCTTTTAAAACGGCTATTTCTTTGGTAGAATGAAAAGTATCATAGTAACTCCGCTAATGGAGCTAAGGAAGGAAAATTTTATGGCTATTAGAAATATTTTATTTGATTTGGACGGAACATTGATTGATACGAATGAATTAATTATACAATCGTTTAACCATACTTATAAAAGGCACTTGAATAAACAGATGGAGAGAGAAGAAATTATTAAAAACTTTGGAGAAATTTTAAAAATTACGTTAGATAGGGAGTTTGGTGATGATAGTGAAGAAGCTATAAAGACCTATCGAAGTTTCCAAATTGAAAACTTTGAAAAATTGATTGCCATTCCAAGTGGTGTAAAGGAAGGGATGAAAGAACTTCATAGGCAAGGATATAAGCTTGGAATCGTTACTTCACGTTTGAATTATTCGGCTATTAAGGGACTAAAGCTTTTTGGATTGATGGATTATTTTGATAGTATAATAGGAGCCGATGATACAGATATACATAAGCCAGACCCTACACCGGCATTATTGGCTTTAAAACAATTAGGAGGTAAACCTGAGGAGACCATCCTTGTGGGAGATAGTCCATTTGATATTTTATGCGGTAAAAATGCGGGGATTACTACTGTGGCTGTGGGGTGGAGCGCACTACCTAGGGAGATGATTCTACAACATGAGCCTGATTATGTTGTAGAGAGCATGGAAGAATTTATGGAATTGGTTGCAAAATTAAAAGATTAGTTATAGAAAATAAAAATTCAAATGAAAAAGGAGTTTTATTTTATGAATGAATTACTTAAAGAAATAGAGTATAATAATGGGCAATTTCCAGAAGCACAATTAAAGGAAATAATAAACCGCAAGGAAGAGTTTATACCTGAATTACTTGAGATATTAAAAAATGCAAAAGAAAATTACGAAGAGATTTTAGAAAAACATAATTATTTTGCACATATATATGCCACTTTCTTGTTAGCGCAGTTTAAAGAAAAACAAAGCTTTAAGCTGATTATAGATTTAATTAGTTTACCAAAGGAAATTCCAGACGATATTTTTGGTAACTATCTTACAGAGGATTTGCATAAAATTTTAGCATCAGTTTGTGGAGAAGATAGGTCGCCGTTAAAAAGATTAGTGGAAGATAGCAATGTTAATGAATATGTTAGATGTGCTGCTCTTAAATCCTTTATTGTATTTTTGGGTGAAGGTGTAATGCCACAAAGTGATGTTATTGAATATTATAAAAGTTTATTTGAAGGAAAACTTGAGAGGGAATTTTCACAAGTTTGGAATGAGCTTATATATGATTCTTGTGAAGCAGGACCTAGTGAATTATATCAGCAAATAAAAAAAGCTTATGAAGATGAATTAGTAGATGATGAGTGTATATCTTTAGAAGAAGTGGATGGAGCTATTAAAATTCATGATAGTGAAAAGTTCCCAAAATTAAAAGATGAGGGGTATGCATTTATAGAGGATACTATAGAGGAGCTAGGTTGCTGGAACTGTTTCACTAAAAATAATAAAGAGCCTAAATCACAATATATCCTAGGGATTAATAAAATGAATAAGATGAATAAAAACAAAAATAAAAATAATAAAAAGAAGGTAAAAGCTACTAAAAAGAAGCAAAGAAAATAGTAAGCTAGAACAATTATATTAGCTTGCTTTTTAAAACTAAGAATGTTATGTTGTAAGTGATTTTAGGTTGACTCTCAGAGATAAAGTGTCTTAACTTTGTCTTGTGGAAAACCATATAATAATCATATTTATAAAATTATAAATCTTATTTATAAAATTATCGTTCTGAATTGATAAGGGTTCGTCCCGAATTATAAGGCGAGAGAATAGTTGTAATGTTTCAAAGAACATACCTTCATGGGTGTGCCTTTGGTTTTAACAAACTATCTTTGTGCCTTTTAGGTGCAAGGATTTTTTAATTTATCAGGAAGGATGTTACAAATGGAAAAAAGAATTGCTCTAATTGGAATCATCGTTGAAAATAAAGATGCTGTTGAAAAGATCAACGCTATTCTCCACGAATACGGGGAATATATGGTAGGCAGAATGGGAATCCCATATCCGAAGCGCAATATTTCGGTTATAAGCATCATTGTAGATGCGCCAAATGATGCTATAAGTGCACTATCAGGAAAGCTTGGAATGATACCTCATGTAAATACTAAAACGGTCTATTCTAAAGTGCCCACTATAACAGAAGAATAATAAAAATATGCTAAATCTATGTATTATCAATAGTTTAAGCATTTATAAATAATAAATAAAACATTTCAAATAACAAATAAAACATTTGAAAAGGAGTTTATGATATGTATAATTGTAAATCGAAAAATGCAACGGAGTTTATTGATGATGGTGAAATTCTATCTACTATTGCCTATGCAGAGGAAAACAAAAGAAATCGTGAATTGATTGATAGCCTGATAGAACGTGCAAAAGATTGTAAGGGTTTAACTCATAGGGAAGCTGCAGTACTTCTGGAATGTGACTTGGAAGATGAAAAAGAAAAAATGTTCAAACTTGCAAAAGAAATTAAGCATAAGCTTTATGGAAATCGTATTGTCATTTTTGCGCCTCTATATCTTTCAAACTACTGCATAAATGGATGTGTGTATTGCCCTTATCACTTAAAAAATAAAACGATACATCGCAAAAAACTTACGCAGGAAGAAATAGTGCAAGAGGTTATAGCACTTCAGGATATGGGACACAAGCGATTGGCTTTAGAGTCAGGAGAAGACCCTGCGAACAATCCAATTGAATATATTCTGGAAAGTATCAAGACTATATATAGTATTAAGCATAAAAATGGAGATATCCGCCGCGTAAATGTAAATATTGCAGCAACAACCGTGGAAGAATACAAGATGCTAAAGGAAGCAGGTATCGGCACTTATATACTTTTCCAAGAGACTTATAACAAAAACAGTTATGAGGAGTTGCACCCTACAGGTCCAAAACACAACTATGCATATCATACAGAGGCTATGGATCGTGCCATGGAAGGTGGTATTGATGATGTTGGAATCGGAGTTTTATTTGGCCTTAATATGTACCGTTATGATTTTGCAGGATTACTAATGCATGCAGAACATTTAGAAGCAGCCATGGGTGTGGGTCCACATACAATTAGTGTTCCACGTATTTGCCCTGCTGATGATATTGATCCAAATACGTTTTCAAATGCAATCTCAGATGAAATGTTCGAAAAAATTGTGGCTATTATTCGTATCGCTGTTCCGTACACAGGCATGATTGTTTCAACACGTGAATCGCAAAAAACTCGTGAGAAAGTACTAGAACTTGGAATATCACAGGTTAGCGGAGGCTCATGCACCAGTGTTGGCGGATATGCTCACGCAGAAACGGAAGAAGATAATTCAAAGCAATTTGAAGTAACAGACACACGTAAATTAGATGAAATTGTAAATTGGCTTTTAGAAATGGGCTTCATTCCAAGCTTCTGCACAGCTTGCTATAGAGAAGGTCGTACAGGTGATCGTTTTATGAAACTTGTAAAATCAGGTCAGATTACTAACTGCTGTCAGCCAAATGCACTGATGACACTTAAAGAATATTTGGAGGATTATGCTTCCCCTGATACTAAGAAAAAGGGTGAGATCGTAATTCAAAATGAAATTCCTAACATAAAAGATGAAAAGGTTCGAGCAATTGCAATAGAGTATTTGAACGAGCTTAAGGACGGAAAACGAGATTTCCGTTTCTAATATCACAAATTATATTTAAGTTGTAACTATCCAATTGCATAGAAAAATAATATTTGAATTTTTATAAGAACTCAATAAAAACTGTACCAAAAGTGTGAAAATGCTTTAGGTACAGTTTTTTTTGTGCTACATTAATAACATTATCAACTTGGATATACATGCGAAGTGAAGCAATTCATTTAATATAAAACTCAATATAGATATACAAATTCTTCTATGTTAATACTTGACAATATAAATAGAAAGGATTATATTATATGTGTACTACATGAAGTAGTACACGCAGTACACATAATGTAAATAGGGTGAATTTAATTATTTGAGAGAAGGTGAAATCCGTGATAAATATCGATAGCAGAAGCAGTAAACCTATTTATGAACAGATTATTGAGAGAGTAAAAGAAAATATAATAAAAGGAATACTAAAGCCAGGAGATAAGCTACCTTCTGTACGCGAACTTGCCGCGGCTATAACAATCAATCCTAATACAATAAGCAAAGCATACAATGAGCTGGAGCGAATGAAGGCAATTGAAGTTATAAGAGGAAAAGGAACCTTTGTATCAGAAAATTTTAAACCTGTTGTGAATGAAGAAAAAATGAGAGGAATTAGAGGACATATGAAGGAAATAATTATAGAAGCACATTATATAGGTGTTGATAAGGATAAGTTAATTGATATATTGAATGAAATTTATAGCGAGTTTTAACGACAACTGGAAGTCGTTAATACAGCTTCGAAGAAGATAGTTTAACTATTAGAAATTTATGAAATGGGGGGTGTCATCTTGATAGATATAAAAAATGTGAGCAAGAGGATAGACGATAGGTATATTCTAAAGAATGTTAATTTGCATGTAAATAAGGGGAGTATATTTGGAATAATTGGTGAAAATGGTGCAGGTAAAACTACACTTATAAAATGCCTAACAGGTATTTACAGAGCTAATGAAGGAAGCATATTAATAGATGACGAAGAGTCCTTTGATAATGCTAAAATAAAGCAGAAAATAGGTTATGTATCCGATGAAAATCAATATTTTTCCTCTTTTAAAGTAAAGGAACTCTTAAAATTTTATAAGAAAGCTTATAATGATTTTTCAGAGGAGAGATTTGATGAACTCAATAAAAAATTTAAAATTCCTTTAGAAAGAAGAGTGAGAGAACTTTCCAAGGGCATGAAGATGAGAACTTCTATTCTCTTAAACTTAAGCATAAAGCCAGATATTCTAATACTTGACGAGCCTACATCGGGTCTTGATCCAGTAATTAAAAAAGAAATAATGTCTATTATTGTAGATGAAGTCGCATCAAGAGATGTAACCGTATTTATATCATCGCACCATTTGGATAATATCGAAAGAATATGTGACAATGTAGCAATAATTAAAAATGGCGAAATAAAACTTATGAGTTCCATGGAAGAAGCTAAAAATAGTATGAAAAAACTTCAAGTGGTATTTAAAAATGAATCTGATATAAACAAAGAGCTCGCATCTATTGATGGTGTAATTAAGGTTGAAACTATAGGTAGAGTGAATTATATAATTACTAAAAATTACACAAAAGATCTTGAAAAAATGCTTTATGATTTGGGAGCTGACTTTATAGAAACGGTAGATATGAGTCTTGAGGATATGTTTATATATTTCGTGGAAGAGGAGGAGGAGGATAAAAATGAATAAAATTATAAATAAGGCCCTTTTCTATAAGGAATGGATATACGTAAAATGGATAACACTTTTAACTATTGCTGCACTTTTAAGTACTCAGTTATATGGGGTTATATGGGCATTCAATTTCAAAGAAAGGTTTCAAGGTGAAG
>NZ_JAENWL010000129.1 GCF_016650095.1 Clostridium sp.
AATAAAAAAAGACCTTAGGGTCTTTTTTTATTTTAAAAAGGTGAATGTGTGTGAAAATAACTTTATTCACAATTGAAAAGTTTTCTTGCAATCTTTACAGTTTGAGTTGCGTCTTTTGCATAATAATCTGCTCCGATCATTTTTGCATATTCTTCATTTAGAACTGCACCTCCAACAACAACAGTGCAATCCAAATTATTATCTCTAAGTGCTTTTATTGTTTCGCCCATGCTCCTTACGGTTGTAGTCATAAGTGCACTTAAGCCAACTAATTTAATATTCCCACGCCTCACTGCATTAACCACATCATCAGCGGGTACATCCTTACCTAAGTCTATTACATCAAATCCATAGTTTTCTAATAAAATCTTCACAATGTTTTTTCCAATATCATGGATGTCGCCTCTAACAGTAGCAAGCACTATTTTTCCCTTACTAATATTATTGTCTTTGCTTGCAATATAACCTTCTTTTATTACCTCAAAAGCTTTTTTTACTGTCTCTGCAGATTGTAATAATTGAGGGAGAAATATTTCTCCACTTTCATATTTCTTGCCTACAATATCAAGAGATGGAATTAGATATTTGTTTACAATTTCCATCCCAGACATGTCATTTAACAACACCTTTGTTATTTCCGAAGCCTCTTCTTTCAAACCATCAATAATAATACTAGTTAAATTTTTATTCTTACTAACGTCTTTACTAATGTCTTTAGGTGAGATTTTGCCTTCAAAGGATGAATAAACATTTATATATTCTTTTGAATTTTTATCATTATTCCATAGAACATTGAATGCATTAACCGTAGATATCATATCATGAGATAGAGGGTTTAATATAGGGGCATCAAGTCCTGCCGTTAATGCTGCTGCCAAGAACGTTCTATTTAATAGTTCTCTTTGGGGAAGGCCAAAGGATACGTTGCTTACCCCAAGAGTAGTTTTAACCCCGAGTGTAGATTTAACAAGTTCAACCGCGCGAATTGTCTCCCTAACCTCACTTTGTTGCGCTGATGCGGTTAAAACAAGACAGTCTATTATAATATCAGCCCTATCTATTCCATATTCTTCTGCCCGGGTTACAATCCTCGTTGCTATTTTTAGTCTGTCTTCAGCAGTTGATGGAATGCCATTATCATCAAGGGTTAAGCCTATTACACACGCACCGTATTTTTTAACGATTGGAAATATTGATTCCATAACGCCATCTTTTCCATTAACAGAATTTATTAGTGCTTTTCCATTATATATTCTAACTGCCGCCTCAATTACGTCGCATCTAACACTATCAATTTGAAGTGGAAGATTTACCACACTTTGAAGTTCCTTTATTACGTTTAACATAACTTCACTCTCGTCGATTTCAGGAAGCCCAACATTTACATCTAAAATATCTGCTCCTGCATCCCTTTGATTAATGGCTTCTTGCAGTATATAGTCCATATTATTATTTTTTAAAGCCTCTTTTAGTTTTTTCTTACCTGTGGGATTTATTCGCTCACCAATAATCTTTATTCCATCTCCGAGTACTACTGTTAAGGAGGGTGAACTTACTGCGGTTATCTTTTGAACATTACGTGCTACAGGCTTTAAATTTTTAAGCTCATCTTTTATAGCTTTTATATGCGCATAGGTGGTTCCACAGCAACCACCGAAAATTGTAACACCCATTTCAGCCATAAGTTTTGCATATTGTGCAAATTCATGTGAATTAACATCAAAAACTGTTTCGTCATTTTTAAGCTTAGGAAGTCCCGCATTAGGTTGAACTATAACTGGAACACTTGAGTACTTAAGAATTTCTGCAATTATCGGCAACATTTCATTTGGCCCTAGGGAACAATTTACTCCAATTGCATCTACTCCAAGTCCTTGAAGTACATTAACCATAGTTAATGGATCAGTTCCCGTTAATGTTCTTCCATCACTTTGATATGACATTGTACATATTACTGGAAGTGAACTATTTTCCTTTGCTGCAAGAATAGCAGCTTTCGCTTCATATATATCTGACATTGTCTCAATAAGTATTATATCCGCGCCTTCACGGGATCCAATTTTAATCTGCTCAGCAAAAGCTTCATATGCATTAGCAAATGATAATGTCCCTAGTGGCTCCATTAATTGACCAATAGGTCCGACATCAAGTGCAACAAATCTTTCAACCGCTACTTTTCGTGCTATTTTCACTGCATTTTTTATAATACTTTCAACTGTATATTGTGAATTTTTAAGTTTATAACTATTTGCACCAAATGTATTTGTGGTTATAACATCACTACCTGCATCTAAATATCCTCTATGTATTTTTTCAATAAGTTCTGGATGCAGTAAATTATAACTTTCAGGTAATTCACCCCTTTTAATTCCGTACTCATGAAGCATTGTACCCATAGCCCCATCGAATAATAAGAAATTATTAAAATTTATTTTTTTACACACAATATCTACCATCCTTTCTAAAATCACAATTTTTATTTTTACATTTCAAACACTTTTCAATAGGTTTTATAGTTGGAGTTTCACTAAGACCTATAAATGCGGTAACTGATTTTCTTGGTAACATAATACTACTTTGCGTAACTGATAGACCTATTTTTTTATATGTGTCTAAAACATTTAATATGTCCCGTTGATTCTCAATTAAAAAATCTCCATATCCTGGGCTATATCTACTTGTAATATGCAAATTATTAATTAATGCTTCTTCCATAATCTGAGTTTGTAATTCATCGCATAGGTTTTCTATCGCAGTAGTTGCACAAGCGTCCATAATCACACCCTTTGTAATATTAAATCTAGAGTGGTAAGCTATTCTACTGTCCACTTCTATACCTAATGTAGCGGCCATAACCACACATTTAATTGAATTTATAAGATGTTTTTTTATATCGATACCTTTTAAGACTAAAGTACTACCTAAGAGAAGAATTTGCCCGTTTTCTCGTGAAATGTCGAAAATTTCATATACAAAACTCTCTTTGCTTATATCAATAATCTCTTGAGAGCAGACCTCAATTAAAGAGATTATATTCTTATCAATAGTCTGATTTTTATGACCCAAGTATCTTAATACTTCCCTTTTGTCAATTTTCATATTAATCTCCAATCAGTTTTATAATAGAATAAAGTATAAATGTAATAATTGCAAATAATAATGCTAAATAATAATATTTAATACTAATACTAATACTAATACTAATACTAATATTTATATAATATATATTGTATTGACATTTATTTTAATATAAGTTAAAATAAAAAACAAATAAAAGTTAATAAAACTTAATAAAACTTAATAATTTTTATCTAGAGAGGTGGAGGGACTGGCCCTATGAAACCCAACAACCGGCATTCCCATTTGAATGCAAAGGTGTTAATTCCAACAGAACAGTGTTCTGAAAGATAAGGAAGTAGTATTTTACATATTGTAATGCAATATCGCTGCTTTTCTAATTGAAAAGTGGTTCTTATTTTTTTGAAACACAAATATTTTATCAAAGTCTAAACAAATGGCTTGGGTCTAGTGCCTTAGAAAGGAGAGTAAAATGCGTATTAAGGATTTATATAATAAAAAACCTGTCATATCTTTAGAAATATTTCCTCCAAAGGAAGCCACTCCCATTAATACTATATATGATACAATTGATGGCCTTAAGGACTTAAAACCTGATTTTATTAGTGTAACCTATGGTGCTGGTGGTAGTAGCAGAGACCATACTGTTGAAATAGCTAATATCCTGAAAAATAAATATAACGTTGAAACACTGGCGCATCTTACTTGTTATAATTCAACAACGATTGAAATTGAGAATATTTTAAACAAATTAAAAGAACATAATGTGGAAAACATTCTGGCCCTAAGGGGAGACGTTCCAAGTGACAACCACAATATCTTGAGTAATCCTAAGTTTCAATATGCGAGTGATCTGGTAAAGCACATCAAAAGCACCGATAACTTTTGTATAGGCGGGGCTTGCTATCCGGAAGGTCATATAGAATGTTCAAGTAAAATTAATGATTTAAGATATTTAAAATCTAAAGTAGATAATGGTTTAGATTTTTTAATAACTCAAATTTTTTTTGATAATGAAATGTTATACGATTTTTTAGAAAGACTTGATATATTAGGAATAAAAATTCCTATATCAGCTGGTGTAATGCCTGTAATAAACAAAAAACAAATTGAACGGATCACCCAAATGTGCGGAGCTAAATTGACACAAAAATTCAGAAGAATCATTGAAAAATATGAACATAATCCTGAGGCTTTGAAGGAAGCTGGGATAACTTATGCAACTGAACAGATTATTGATTTACTCTCATTTGGAATAGATGGAATTCATCTGTATACCATGAATAAACCAGATGTGGCTCGGAAAATATTTTCAAACATTTCAAATATAAGAAGTACACTGGTCAATAATTCACAAGAAGTAGGTTAAAATTTTAGCCCATAGAGGATTAAAATATAATTTGAGTGGAATCGCATAAATTTAATCTCATCTCATTTTGGACGAGATTTTTTTTAATATGGTTTAATAATCTGTATACCTCATGCATTAAAAATTTTGTGAAAATTTGGACTATTTAAATATTTATAATAAAAAGATATAAAAAGGAGTGTTAATATGAAATATATTGTAGTACTAGGAGATGGAATGGCAGATTACCCTATTAAGCAACTAGATAACAAAACACCCCTTCAATATGCGAGTACTCCTGCTATGGATTATATGGCCAAGCACGGCACTCAAGGCACCGTTAAAACAGTGCCAAAGGGAATGCCCGCAGGAAGTGATACAGCAAATATGGCTGTTTTCGGATATGATCCTTTTGTGTATTATAGTGGACGTTCACCTTTTGAAGCAGCAAGCATGGGAGTAGAAATGCTAGATACAGATGTTACTTTTAGATGTAATTTGGTAACAGTTTCTGAGGGCGAGCCATACGAAGAAAAAATTATGATTGATCATAGTTCTGATGAAATCACAACCGAAGAGTCAAAGGTATTAATAAGTGCATTAAGTGAGTATTTAAGCACTGAGGCGATAAAATTTTATCCAGGTATTAGTTATAGACATCTTATGATATGGGATAATGGACCATATGAATGGGAGCTTACACCACCTCATGATATTTTAGGTAAAGGGGTAAAGGATTATATGCCAAAGGGACTTGGCAGTGAAATAATTGAAGAAATGACGAAAAAAAGTTATAAATTTTTAACAGAGCATGATATAAATAAAAAGAGAGTAGCAAGGGGACTCAACCCAGCTAATTCAATATGGGTTTGGGGTGAAGGAAAGAAACCACTCTTATCTAGCTTTTATGAAAAGTATAAGTTAAAAGGTTCAGTAATTTCTGCGGTTGATTTAGTAAAAGGAATAGGATTGTGTGCGGGTATGGATGTTATAGATGTAGAAGGTGCTACTGGAAATATCCACACTAATTTTATAGGCAAAGCAAAGGCAGCACTCAATGAACTTGCAAAGGGTAAGGATTTTGTTTATATCCATGTTGAAGCCCCAGATGAATGTGGCCATAGATATGAAGTAGAAAACAAATACAAAGCCATAGAACTTATAGATAACCAAATAGTAAAGGTTATTAAAGATGAAATGCAAAGAATAGGCGAAGATTATAGAATGATAATACTTCCAGATCATCCTACACCACTAGCTCTCAGAACACATACAAGCGAGCCGGTTCCATTTTTAATATACCAAAGCAATAATGAGAAGGACAATACAAATGGCTCTTACAATGAATTCACAGCGAAGGAGACAGGCCTATATTTTCCAGAGGGATATAAGTTAATGGATTATTTTATAAAAGGTGATATATAAAATGTAATACATAGGAGGAATATTATTATGAAACAAATAAATTATAAGAGTACTCGTGGAGATGAAAAACTTGTAAAATCTTCAGAAGCTATTGCAAGGGGATTAAGTGCGGATGGAGGACTTTTTGTACCAACATCAATACCAAAGCTTGCTATAGGGCTTGAAGAATTATCTGGTATGAATTATAAAGAATTAGCGTTTACTATAATGAAGGAATTTTTATCTGACTATGCGGAAAACGATATAAAAGATGCTATAGATAAGGCTTATGACGAAAAGTTTGATACGAGTGTTATTGCGCCACTTTCAAAGCATGGAGAATCATATTTTTTAGAGTTATACCATGGACCAACTTTAGCATTTAAGGACATGGCACTATCAATATTACCTTACCTATTAAAAAACGCAGTAAAAAAATTAAAGATTGATAAAGAAATGGTTATTCTTACTGCCACATCTGGTGATACAGGGAAAGCAGCACTAGAAGGTTTTGCTAATGTTCCTGGTACAAAGATAATAGTATTTTTTCCAGAGGAGGGTGTTAGCGCAATTCAAAAAATGCAGATGTTAACACAAACTGGAGATAATACATTTGTCATAGGCATTGAAGGAAACTTTGATGATGCACAAAATGGAGTTAAGCAAATGCTTACGGATGAGAGCCTTCTTAAGCGATTAGCTGATAATAACAAAATGTTCTCATCAGCTAATTCAATAAATATTGGAAGGCTAATACCTCAGGTTGTATATTATTTCTATGCATACACTCAACTTTGTAATACAGGAGAAATCAAAATAGGGGAAGAGATTAATTTCTGTGTACCAACCGGAAATTTTGGAAATATATTGGCGGGATACTACGCAAAGAAAATGGGATTACCTATTAAAAAGCTAATTTGTGCTTCAAATGAAAATAAAGTTTTATTTGATTTTATAAATACAGGTACATATGACAGATTGAGGGACTTTGTAATAACTATGTCGCCTTCAATGGATATATTGATTTCAAGTAATCTTGAGAGACTTTTATATGCTATAAGTGGTGAAGATTCATCAAAGATAAAAAAACTTATGGATGAGCTTAAGCAGCACGGTAAATATGAGATTGACGATGACATGAAAAAAGAGTTAAAAGATTTCGTTGGAGGTTATGCAACAGAAGAGGATACGGCACATGCAATAACTGAGGTTTATAAAAATACTAATTATGTAATTGATACACACACCGCAGTTTCTTACGCAGTTTATCAAAAATATTTAGAGGAAACAAAGGATATTACAAAGACAGTTATTGTGTCGACTGCAAGTCCTTATAAATTTACGCCAGATGTTATGAAATCAATAGATGCAAAATATATAGGGTTAAATGATTTTAAATTAATAGCAGAACTTAGTAAAATAACAAAGGGAGATATTCCAGCAGGGATAGTGGATTTAGAGACAAGACCTGTGCTTCACAAGACTATTTGCAAAAAGAATGAAATGAAAAAACAAATTGAAAAGATACTTAATATATAAGTTTTTCAAGGTTAAGACAATTAGGAGGTAAAAATTGTGGAAGTTATAGTTGCAAAATTTGGTGGAAGTTCACTATCTGATAGTCATCAATTTAAGAAGGTAAAAGATATTGTTTTAGCTGATGAGAGGCGTTGCTATGTTGTGCCATCGGCTCCGGGTAAGAGGCATAAAGGTGATTACAAAATTACAGATCTTTTATATTTATGTCAAGAGCATGTGGAAAAATCACTACCATTTGATGAATTATTCGAATTAATTAAAGAAAGATATACTACTTTATGCAGTGAATTAAATGTTTCGATAGATATGTTAAAATATTTAAATGAACTTAAGGAAAAAATAATTGATGGAGCTTCTAAAGATTATGTAGCGAGTAGGGGAGAATATTTAAATGGTTTAGTATTAGCTGAATATTTAGGGTATGAGTTTGTTGATGCTGCTGAGATTATTGTTTTTAAGAAAAGTGGACGTTTGGATGAGGATGCAACCTACGATGCTGTAAATAAAAGACTATTAAAGGCAAAAAAAGCAGTAATACCTGGATTTTATGGCGCTTCCCCAGATGGTAAGATAATCACTTTTTCAAGAGGTGGCTCAGATATTTCAGGAGCAATAATTGCTAAGGGTGTAGATGCAATAGTTTATGAAAACTGGACAGACGTGTCAGGATTTTTGATGGCGGACCCAAGGATTGTTAATAATCCCAAGCATATTGAAGAGGTAACATATAAAGAACTTAGGGAACTTTCATATATGGGTGCAAATGTTTTTCATGAAGAGGCAATTTTTCCTGTTAAAAATCATGGAATTCCAATAAATATAAAAAACACTAATAGTCCACTGGACAAGGGAACCTTTATTTTAAATAATAAATTAGAAGTTAAAACTGGAAACATTACAGGCATAGCAGGAAAAAAAGACTTTACTGTAATAGCAATCGAAAAGACGCTTATGAAAAAACATATAGGATATTGTCGCAGAATTCTTTCAATTCTTGAAAACAATAATGTAGCCTTTGAGCATATTCCATCGGGGATAGATTCAATTTCATTGGTAATTGACGATTTAGAACTTGACAATAAGCTTGATATAATATTAGAAGAAATTGAAAAACAGTGTAGACCAGATTCATTAATAACCTATCCTAATATGGCGTTAATAGCAGTTGTTGGAGAAGGGATAATAAGAACTAAAGGGATATCTGCTAAAGTGTTTAGCGCATTATCAAAATATGATATAAATATTAGAATGATTAATCAAGGGTCAAGTGAATTAAGTATAATTGTTGGTGTAGAAAATGAGGATATTGAAAATGCAATTAGGGCAGTGTATAATTCTTTTGAAGACTAAGTATCACTTACGTGCTATTTAATCATCACTTTGTG
>NZ_JAENWL010000320.1 GCF_016650095.1 Clostridium sp.
TACGATCAAGCAAGGATTATTGTATTGGTATATCCAATATTATTATAATAATTTGTAACGGTAAAATCTACCCTGTACTTTGTAAGACTAACTTCTACTGTTTAATGTATTGGGGGTGGAATTTACATTTGCAATTGAGGTAGAAATTATAATAAATTATAATAAAACAAAAACCTATTGAATTTTTAATTATATATGATATAATGTCATTGTAGTTAGTAAAGATATTATTCCGCGATAGCTCAACGGTGGAGCGCTCGGCTGTTAACCGATAGGTTGAAGGTTCAAATCCTTTTCGCGGAGCCATTTTTATTTTTTGAGTTAAAACACAACAGATAAAATTGTAAATTAATTTGTTGGAATATCATAATCATAAGAAAGTTATGTATGATACTGTTGACAATAATATGAAGTTTAGTATAATATTAATACAATTAAATATGTCACTATGATAAAGAAGAGTAATAGTAGTACTTTATAAGAGAGATTGTGGTTGGTGTAAACAATTAAAGTATTATTGTGAAAGGAGCTTTTGAGTGTATAGAATTTAGAGCAGGGCTTGTGCCAATAAGGGTGGAACCGCGGAAGTAATTTTCGTCCCTTAGGGTATAGTCTTTTTTTTGTATTTAAAATAAGAGAATGTGATTTTATGTGTGTATTTAAACTAGTTATATTTCAGTAAGATAGGAAAGAATATGATAAGATATTCAACGCACACCATATGGAAGCATATAAATAAAAGTATCATATAGAATATTAAAATTTAGGAGGAATTGAAATGGCATTTGAAAAAAGCATGGATAAGGTGGTTGCACTATGCAAAAATAGAGGATTTGTATTCCCCGGATCTGATATATATGGAGGACTCGCTAACTCATGGGATTATGGTCCTTTAGGAGTTGAATTTAAAAACAATGTTAAAAAAGCTTGGTGGAAAAAATTCGTTCAAGAAAGCCCATACAATGTAGGCGTGGACTGCGCTATACTTATGAATCCTGAAGTATGGGTAGCGACTGGCCATGTTGGAGGTTTTTCAGATCCGCTTATGGATTGCAAAGATTGTAAATCTAGATTTAGAGCAGATAAATTAGTGGAAGACTATATGACAAAGCTTGGAGCAGAAGTAGCTTCTGCTGATGGATGGACAAATGAAGAACTAAAAGGATATATAGAAAAACAGGAAATAGTATGTCCTAAATGTGGTAAGAAAAATTTTACGGACATTAGAAAGTTTAATTTAATGTTTAAGACTTCACAGGGAACAACTGAAGAAGGGAAATCAGAAATATATTTAAGACCAGAAACAGCTCAGGGAATCTTCGTAAACTTTAAAAATGTTCAAAGAGCTTCAAGAAAAAAAATTCCATTTGGGATAGGTCAAGTAGGAAAGGCTTTTAGAAATGAAATAACACCAGGAAATTTTATTTTTAGAACAAGAGAATTCGAGCAAATGGAATTGGAGTTTTTCTGTAAGCCAGGTACAGATTTAGAGTGGTTTGCATATTGGAAAGAGTATTGTGCCAACTTCTTATATAATTTGGGAATGAACAAGGAAAATTTAAGATTCAGGGATCACGGTGAAGAAGAATTATCATTCTATAGCAATGCTACATGTGATATAGAATTCTTGTTTCCTTTTGGATGGGGCGAACTATGGGGGATTGCTGATAGAACTGATTATGACTTAAAGAAACATATGGAACATTCAGGAAACGATTTGAGTTATTTAGATCCTATCACTAATGAAAAATATGTACCATATTGTATTGAACCGTCTTTAGGTGCAGATAGAGTTGTGCTTGCATTCTTAGCCAATGCATATGATGAAGAAGAACTTGAAGGTGGAGATACAAGAACAGTGCTTCATTTACATCCAGCACTTGCTCCATTTAAGGCAGCTATTTTGCCACTCAGTAAAAAATTATCAGAAAAAGCGTTACAAGTATACGCTATGTTAGGTAAGAAATTTAATGTAGATTACGATGAAGCTGGAAGTATAGGAAAGAGATATAGAAGAGAAGATGAAATAGGAACTCCATATTGTATAACGGTTGACTTTGATACTCTAGAAGATAATACTGTAACTATTAGAGATAGAGACACAATGGATCAAATAAGAATAAGTATAGATGGGTTAGAAGATTTTATAGAAGAAAAATTGCAATTTTAAATTGTAATTGTAAGTTTGATTTAGAAGATTGCGTGTAGTATAAAATGGGGCTTGCATAGGCTATATTTATACTATGCGCTATTTTTTATGTGTTATAATTAGTAGAAACAAATTTGTAAAATTAATAATATAATATATATAAAATATACTAAGAATACATGGAGGTTTATATGGAGAAAAATTTCAGCGAATTTAAAGAATTTATAAAAGGGAAAAAAGTTGGAGTTGTAGGTATAGGGGTTAGTAATATTCCTTTAATACATTTCCTAGTGAAGCTACAAGCTGTTGTTACTGCTTTTGATAAAAAAACATATGATTTGCTGGGGGAGGTAGCAACGGATTTTGAAAAAAAAGGAGTAAAATTAGTTTTAGGGAAAGATTACTTAAATGACTTAACTGGTTTTGATGTCATTTTTAAAACGCCATCTATGAGAATAGATAACCCCGCTCTTATAAAAGCAAAAGAAGAGGGAACATATATAACATCGGAAATGGAAGAGTTTATAAAATATTGCCCGGCAAAAATTTATGGCGTGACTGGTAGCGATGGAAAAACAACTACGACTACAATAATATATAATATATTAAAAAAAGAAGGTTATAAAACTTGGGTTGGGGGGAATATTGGAACTCCATTGTTTGCGAATATTGAAGAGATAACAAATAATGATAAAGTGGTATTGGAATTGTCGAGCTTTCAGCTTATGACTATGACTGTTTCAACAGATGTTGCAATAGTAACAAATTTAAGTCCCAATCATTTGGATATCCATAAGGATATGAAAGAATATATAGATGCAAAAAAGAACGTATTTAAATATCAAAGTGACGGGGATCTTATTATACTTAATAAGGATAATGCTTTGACTTATGAATTAAGAAAAGAGTCAAAGGGGAAAGTTAAATGTTTTAGTATAAGAGAAAAAATAGAAGATGGTGCATATTTTCAAAATGATAAATTATTCATTATGAATAAGGTTGTATGTAATCTTGAGGAAATAAAGCTAAAAGGAATGCATAATATTCAAAATCTATTAACTGCTTTTTGTGCGACTCAAGATGAAGTGTCAGTCGCGAGCATGAGAGAAGTGGCGACAACTTTTGTGGGAGTACCACATAGAGGTGAATTTGTGAGAGAAGTAGACGGAGTTAAGTATTACAATGATTCAATAGCGTCTAGCCCAACTAGAACAATAGCAAGTCTTAAAGCTTTTGAAAAGCCAGTTATATTAATTGCAGGAGGATATGATAAACAAATACCTTTTGAACCACTAGCGCAGGAAGCCTACTTAAATATTAAGACATTGATATTAGTGGGCGCTACTAAGTATAAAATAAAAGAAGTTTTTGAACGTGTATTAAAAGAAAAGAAAATTTCACTAGAAATTATACTTGCTGATAGTTTTAATGAAGCAATTTGCATAGCGAAAGTAGTTGCAAAACCTGGTGATATAGTTACGATGTCACCAGCATGTGCAAGTTTTGATATGTTTCAAAATTTTGAAGTAAGAGGTAATAAATTTAAGGAGATAGTAATGTCACTATAAGAATAATACGTTTCATGCTCCTAATAAGAACTTAGGTAAAAAACTATTTTTACTGAGTTCTTATTTTGTTTAATTGCAAATTTTAATAGTGCAATAACGAAAGTGAGGATTTAAAGAGCGTTAGTTAGGTTAATAATGCTATGATAGTTATGTTCATGTGCATTAAGGGTTGAATGACCAATAAATGTACCAAGCGTATCATCATAAGCAAAAGGTTGTAAATGGGAGAAATAAGGATAAATATTAAAATAAATTGATATAACGAACGATTATAAACAAATAGCGATTTATACATATGATATCATGTTAATTGTCGCTGAAACATACAGTTGTAAACTGACTTTAAGTTAGAAGTGATGAATCAGAAATTCATTATCAAAGATTTTTTAAAATAGTTGACAATGAAGAAGAAAAGAATTATAATTGTAGAAGTCGTCACATGATGACTTAGCGAATTGGTCTTTGAAAATTAAACAGAGAAATAGGTAAAGAAATGAAATAATATTTTATTTTAACCAGTTAATTACTTTAGTAAAGTAATATTTTAGTCGAAAGGCTAAAAAGTATGTAATGAGCTTGCTAACCAACTTAACAGTTGGCGCAGATTAATTATTTCAAATGAAAAAGTGTAAACTTTTAAATTGAGAGTTTGATCCTGGCTCAGGACGAACGCTGGCGGCGTGCCTAACACATGCA
>NZ_JAENWL010000417.1 GCF_016650095.1 Clostridium sp.
ACTTGAGTAAAAATCAATACAACTATTGCTAGTATTTGTATTGTATATTGTTTTAAAAATCTAAACAATTTAATCAAAAATATCATCTCCATTCGTTGTTATTACTTTATTTTTGTTGGTCACTCAAAAGCTTCTTAAGAGATTCTAAACCTACGAAGATTTTATGAAGTTCCTCACTGCTACCTTGGCTCATTATATTTTGAATGTTTTTTGCAAATTGATTATGAAAATCTTTGTGCATATCTTCAAAGCTTGGTGATATACTTACGTAAACTACTCTCTTGTCCTCCTCGCTTCTTTCTCTTACTACCATTTCCTGCTTCTCAAGTCTGTCGATAATTCCAGACACTGTACTATTTGATAAACTAAGCTCATTACTAAGTTCTGTTATCTTCAGCTTCTTTTTTTTACTTAAAAGTCTCAAAACCATACCTTGAGGCGCAGAAATACCTGTATCACAAAGTCCTTTACTCATATTGTGTTTAAATAGTTGCATAATCTCTTGAAAAAGTCTTGCTACTTCTACACTATCATTTAATGTTTCCATACAATTACCACCTTTATATGTATTTCGGTTACAAATGTTTCGTATGCGTATATTTAGCTTACGAAGTATATTATATGCCTGGAATTTTTTTATGTCAATGCATTTTAAAGAAATAAATGGGTGGTAATTAATGGCTGAATTTCTGAGATAGTAAATAAAAACACTATCAAAGATTTTAAGCTTTGATAGTATTTTTAATATAGGTAATTACATCTTAATTTTTAAACTAGAGTTTAATGAAGGCAATGTGCTATGATATATTTAGCGTTAATATAAGATTAGAAAATTGCGGTTGCTTCAGTCCACATTTATATTCAAAGGTTGAAGGAGTGATAATAGTGAGTGTAGAAGGATTAGAGAGAATATGTCCACTTTGTGGACAAGACAATAATTGTCAACATGGTCAAGGTGGATGTTGGTGTGATAAAGTTAAAGTCCCAAAATACATCTTAGATTTGATTCCTAATGATAAAAAGGGTAAAGCTTGCATATGTAAATCTTGTTTAGAAAAACACCAGGTAACTTAGACTCGAAATCTTGAAATGAGATTATGGAAAATTTTTACAGAGTAAAAACACCCCATTGAATGATACAACTAAAAATAGTTGTGTGTCATTCAATGGGGTGTTTTTTTATTCCCACTGTTATCCATTTATGTTACAATTAAAGTTAAATTAACATATAAACTTCACCAATATAATAAACACATAAAAAATACATTTAAGGTGGCGGTATGATGGAGAATTTAGAAAGTATAATATCAATTGTGGATTTACGAATGAGCTATGGGAGTAAAAATGTGCTTAATGGAATAAATCTAGAGATTCCTCGAGGGCAAATAATAGGATATATAGGGACTAATGGTGCTGGTAAAAGTACAACTATAAAAATAATGCTTGGAATACTCGAGGGATACACTGGTAAGGTAGAAATATTAGGACAAGATATAAGTAATGGAAGTGTAGAGTATAAAAAGAAAGTAGGTTATGTTCCAGAACTTGCAGATATATATGAAAATTTAACTGCTTATGAGTACATAAGCTTTTTAGGTGAAATATATGGATTAGAAGAGAAAAAGCTTATTGATAGAGCAAAAAAGCTAATGGGCCTATTTGGAATGGATGATGTTATAAATTCTAGAATATCATCATATTCAAAAGGAATGAAGCAAAAGTTACTTATAATTTGTAGTTTAATTCATAATCCAGATATATTATTTTTTGACGAGCCTTTAAGTGGACTAGATGCTAATAGTGTTATGGTGTTTAAGGAGGTTATGCGCACTCTTGCTGCGAGAGGAAAGACCATATTTTATTCGTCTCATATAATGGATGTTGTTGAGAAGATAAGTGATAGAATATTACTAATAAATGCTGGGGAAGTAGTTGCAGATGGAAGTTTTGAGGAGCTTAACAATAATCAGAAGGAAGGATCACTAGAAGAAATATTCAATCAGATAACAGGCTTTAATGATCATGCGGAGATTGCTAAAGAATTTGTTTCTTTAGCCTCTGAGGTGTAATCATGAAAAATTTTACCGTACTTGTGATATTAGATAAATTTCAATTATTATATGAAAAATTAGGCGTTAATTACAAGACTATGAGAATGATCTTGCAGATAAAACTAACCATGGATGGTCGTAGAGTAAGCACTGTAATGCGAAATAATAAAAAGGCAGATGATAGTGAGGATAAGAATAATTATTTATCATTACTTACGATGAATTTATTTATGAGCATTTTTATTGGAATTATAATGATGAGTGGTATGGCATCAATGATAGCTACAAACATTGTGATAGGGATAAATCTATTTATGATGGTATCACTTATGATATCTGACTTTTCAGCAGTGTTACTTGATGTAGGTGAGAAAAATATATTATTACCGAAGCCTATTGATAGTAAGACATATAATGCGGCAAAGACTACTCATATATGTATATATTTAATGGGTTTATCAATGTCATTAAATTTGATTCCACTAGCTATTGGCAGCGTAAAATATGGACCTTTGTTTTTTGTGATATTTAGTATAGAAAGTATACTTGCAGTATTCATAGTTATAGCGGTAACAGCGCTATTATATACAGTGGTTTTAAGGTTTTTTGATGGTGAAAAGCTAAAGGATATAATAAACTATTTTCAAATATTATTAGCCTTTGTATTTGCATTCGGATATCAACTAGTTGTTAGAGTTTTTAATTCTACAAATATGAATA
>NZ_JAENWL010000069.1 GCF_016650095.1 Clostridium sp.
ATTTTATGCTAATCTTATTCATTTTATGCAATCATATTATTTAGAGTACCTAATATTACCTTCATTTTTTTCTCTCTTCTGTGGAACACTACTTAATATAAACTAAAACTAATATTTATTAAATTAAAGGGAGGTATTAAAATGTCTAAAGACCAAATAGTAATTTATCCACCTTATGAAAGAGATTTTTATGAATTAGAACCGACAGATATAAGATCTTATTCAGAAACGGATTCCACAATGTTGCCTGACCCAGTAACTGATCCTATTGTCTCAATGAATATATCTAATGCGGAATTTGACTATACTTATTACGGTGGTGAAGAATTTTTAGATATAGAAGATTAATTTTGATTTTGAGACTCTAGTTATACTTTCAATCACATACAAAAATGGATGGCTTCTTTTTAGAAGTCATCCATTTTTTTAAATTATAACCTCCACTTTATGCACTCCCTCAATAAATGGTACTAATCCACCTGCGCATAAATTTCCATCAAGCCAAGTACCTTTCTCTCCTTGACGTTTAACCTCAATCACATACTCGAATTTATCTTTTTTATAAATAATCTCATAGTTTGACCATTCATCTGGCACACAAGGTTCAATAGTAAAACCCTTTCCCTCTTTTAGTTTAAACCCTAGAATATATTCTATTCCAGTTTGATACATCCATCCTGAGGTTCCAGTATACCAGCTCCACCCTCCTCTTCCTACATGAGGTTTCTTTCCATAAACATCGGCAGCCATTACATAAGGCTCCGTTTTATATTTTTCACACTCATCCAGGGTTTGTGTATGATTTATAGGGTTTATCATATTATATAGCTTTGCTGCCTTATTACCTTTGTGCAGTTTAGCAAAAGCAAGAATTACCCAAGTTGCAGCATGTGTATATTGACCACCATTTTCTCTAACTCCAGGCACATAACCTTTGATATAACCTGGCTCTAAAGTAGATTTGTTAAAAGGTGGAGTTAAGAGTAAGATCATTCCATTATCTTCTTTTATTAAGTAACGTTCTAATGAATTCATAGCCTCCTCTGCTCTTTTTTTATCTGCAGCTCCTGATATAACTGCCCATGATTGAGATAGCGAATCTATTTTACACTCTTCATTTTCAGATGTACCTAACGGCGTTCCATCATCAAAATATGCTCTCCTATACCAATTACCATCCCATGCATTCTCCTCTAGATTTATTCTTATATGCTCTTGCATCTCTTTGTATCTTTGGAGTCTTTCATCATCGTTTTTATACTTGCAGGCCTTAAAGAAATTCTCAAGTATATTATATAAGAACCATCCAAGCCATACACTTTCGCCTTTTCCCTTGTTCCCAACGGTACTCATTCCATCATTCCAATCTCCACTTCCCATTAATGGAATATTATGAGGACCAAATTTAAGACTTTTATCAATGGCTTTTATGCAGTGTTCATATATGCTACCTGTAAAATCTGCCTTTCCTGAAATACTATATCTTTCATCTTCTCCATCAGCCAATGGCGTATCTTGTAAATATGCTGCTTCTTCATCAAGAATAGCAAAATCTCCTGTATTTTTAATATAATCCATAGCTACATAAGGTAGCCATAATAAATCATCAGAAAATCTTGTTCTTATTCCGCTATCCACAACTGGATGCCACCAATGCTGCACATCACCTTCAACAAATTGTCTTGAGGCACTATACAAAATTTGTTTTCTAGTCATGCTAGGCTCAATCATACTTAGTGACATTACATCCTGAAGTTGATCTCTAAAGCCATAAGCTCCACCAGATTGATAAAAAGCAGTTCTTGCCCATAATCGGCATACTATAGTTTGGTACATTAACCATCCATTAAGCATTAAGTCCATACTCTTATCTGGAGTTTTAACCTGTACCGTATGAAGTATCTTATCCCAATAATCCTTCACTACTTCGAGCTGCGTATCAACTCTTTCAAAATCTTCAAATTCATTAATAGTATCAGAAATACTATCTAAATTCTCATTTTCGCCTAGCATAGCTACTAATTCAATTTCCATATTAGGTTCTAAATGAATTTTTGAAGTAACTGCTAGACATGGGTCCATTCCAGCTCCTACGCTGTTTGATAGCCCTACTCTCTTTAGTGCCTCAGGATCTTCTACGCTCCCTCCTCTACCTAAAAATTCACTTCTATTGCCAGAGAAGGTTTGCTCCTCACCTCCAAATAATTTTAAGAAGGCATTTAATTTACCAAAATTTTGACTATAACAATTTGTAGCATAAATATATTTCTTTTCATCATTCAGATAAGTAACAATGTGCTGAGCAGTATGTTCTCGCACAACACCCATTACAATCTCCGCAAAGTAGGTTATACTTAACGTTCGGGGTATATCACTATTATTCACAAGTTTTATCCTACATAGTTTAACGTTATGCTCCATTGGCACAAACATGGTTACTTCACCCATAATTCCATAAGCCTCATGCTTGAAATTTGAATATCCAAACCCATGTTCAATTAAGTATTCTCCACCATCCCTTATAGGTTTAGGTGTAATACTCCATACATTTCCCAAGGCATCGTCTCTTAAATATATAGCTTCTGAACATTCATCACTTACCCAATCATTAGACCAAGTAGTAATTTTATTTTCTCTACTATTTTCGTACCAAGTATAAGCTGATCCACTTTCTGACACATGAAATCCAAAACAACCATTTGAGATTACATTTATCCAAGGTGCTGGGGTATTATTAAAATCTTTAAGTAGAATAGTATAGTTTTCACCTTCTACATTAAATCCTCCTAAATTATTAAAATACTCTAACGGCTTTATATTAAACTTGTGAGGCTTAAATGTAATTGCATTTTTTGTCTTTTGTAATAACGGTTGTTTTTCTATTTCCTCGCAATTATTTTTAATTTGAGATACTAACATTCCCTTACCGGAGTCTATAACTATTCTAGATATAGCTATCAAAAGATCTATATCTTCATCCATTATATTAGCCCTATTAAGTATAAAGAGTCCACCAGGTTTATTTTCTTTATCCCTTAAGTGGCTACTCCCTACTAAATCCTTAATATCAGTTTGTAGAGGTTGATCATATGAGGTTTTTTGAAGATTCACTATTACTAAATCAACTCTTAACCCTTTAATACTTAGGTATTCATGGGCGTTTAAAAGTTGACGAACTAAGTCTTTGTCTTTGCTTTCCCTTGCTATGAGGAGCATTATCGGCAAATCTCCTGAAATACCATATCCCCAAAGAGTAGATTGCCATTTTGACACCTTTATTATATATTCTTCTCTTTCTTTAAAGGTAGAATTCAAAAACAAAATTTTAGAAGCCATTACTTGGTATAAATTTGCTTGGGTAGATTTTATACCTAAATATTTCATGTCTACCTGAGTTTGGCTCCATGCTAGCTCAAACACTCTATTCACATTGTGAAGTTCACTATATTTTTTAGCTAAACTTATTACTTCAGATTTACTATCAGCTATCGCAGTAGTAAAAGCTATAATGCATGTTTCACCAGGTTTTATCTTAATTTTTCTTCTTAAACTCATTATTGGGTCTAACACCGCGCCTACAGTATTAGATAAGCGTGATCCGTTCTTCATGCTGATAGGATGTATTGTATTTTCACCCCGTCCTATAAAATTAACTCTGCTAGTCTCATATTGAACGGTTCCTACCGTAATCCCATTAGTTGCAATAGTTTGCATAATCCACGGTTGTTTCTTTCCCTTAGCTCTAGGCCTTCTCGTTGCTAGGATACAACTAGGATTATCTACATACTCTGTCTTCACAAATAAATTCCCAAAAGCTGGATGCACTATATCTGCATCATAATGAGCTAGCGTTACTTCAAAATAGCTGGTTATTTCTAAATTTTTACTGATGGTACCATGGTTTGTAATCGATAGTCTTCTTACCTCTGAATCATCTTCTGTAGACACAGTGATTTCCGTGCGAGTAGTTATATTATTATCACCCCTTGTAAATTCGGCTTTGTCTAAAGAGAAAGTTACTTCATAGCTATCTCCTTCCACTTTACAAGGTTCATAAGCTGCGCTGAAGTATTCATTTTCATTCACATCTTTGATATACACAAACATACCTGTATTGTCTTTAGTCACATCCTCCTTCCATCTGTAAATCATAGTTCTATTTCTTGAAGCATACCCTGACCCACTATTAGAAATCATTAGTGAATAACTTCCATTAGAAATTAAGTGTGTCTCTGGCGATTCTGTTTTGGCTGTAGAATATTTTCTAACTATAATCTTTTGTTTTCCCATAGTAATTCCAGATACATTAAATTTGCGTTCTCTATCATATATTACTCTCTTAGAAATTTTTTCTTGAAGTAATAGCTCTGTAGCCTTGACCTTCGGCAAAGCATGAAATCTTTTTTGTAGAATATTGTTTAATAATACATTATCTAACGCCATTAAGCTCATTCCTTCATGATGAATCATGAAGCATTTAATAATATCCTTAGATTTATCTTTAGATATTCTGCTTTTTGTATAATCTATAGCTTCATATAACCCATAAATCCCTTCCAATCCTTCACTCGCAAGTTTGCGAAGATTATCATAAGCTCCTCTAAAATCAGTTTGGAGTGCCATGACAGTAGAGTATGGTGAAACGACCAATTCATCTTCTAGGCCTTGTTTTAAGCCTACTCCAGCTACTCCGAATGCTTTATATTGGTAATTTGAATTTACATCAAAATTATAATAAGCCGATTCTGATATACCAAAAGGTACCCCTCTTTCATTACAATATTCTTTTTGTGCCTGAATTACCGCTTTGTAAGTTTCATCTAGCATTGTCCCCTCATAATTTTTCATTATAAGAAGGGGCATCATGTACTCAAACATGGTTCCACTCCAAGAAACTAATCCCTTACTTTTCCCCATAAGAGTCATAGCTCTACCAAGCTTAAACCAATGCTTTTTAGGAACATCACCTTTTGCTATAGCAACAAAACTAGCCTGCCTTGACTCAGAAGCCAGTAAATCATAATAGCTCTTGCCAATATTATCATTCTCCACATCATAACCAATACTAAACAGTTCTCTGTCTTCATCATATAACATTTTAAAATCTGTATCTTCTGCCATAGAGTTAAGTCTTTCTTTTAAGCTCTCTATATTGTTAATAATCATTTGTGAGTTTTGTTTTGTGTTTTGTAATAAAATTTTCAATTCTGCTATAGGTCCATCGCTATTCGACTTACTATTTAACATATTTATTATGTTAGATGTTTTTTCTGGAATGCGATTTAAAGCTGTATTTTCAAGTAAGCTCCTTAAATGATTACTAATCTCTGAATCAAATCTTTTTTCAAGGATAAAATCAAACCAAGGGAAAAATTCATTTATTTCCTCTAAAAACCCATTCGCATCATCTTTGAGCTTTTTATTCCAATACAACTGCTTTTCCGTTCCAATTTTTTCTACTTCCATGCTTATCGCTTCTATGTCTACAAGCACAGTTTTCCAAGAGTTAAAATCTATTTTATCATTATCAATACTCTGCATCACTCCATGATATAATTCACTCGCTCCTGAGAATTCTTCTAATTCTTCACTAGCTAGACGCATTGTATCTTGTAAACCCTTGAATTGCACAAGATTAAATATTGAATTAGATAAATATTCCTCTAGACCCTGTGCAACTACCCACAGGTACCCAACTAAATTCCCACTATCCACAGTAGACACATATCTAGGATAAAGTGGATTTTTAGTTGTAGTATCATACCAATTATAAAAATGACCTTTGTAAGTAGCCATGTCTTCCATTGAAGACATAATCTTGTCTATTCTAGATACAGCGTCTATGATTCCTATATATCCCAAATCATAGGCCACTAAATTTGAAGTTAATTCCATCCCCATATTGGTTGGTGAAGTTCTGCGAGCTAACCCATTAGGCGGATCTTCTTGGTAATTATCTGGTCCAAGCCAATTATTTTCGTCATTGACAAAATCCTCAAAATACGCCCAAGTTTTTCTACTTAACTTCCTTAAAAAACCCTCTTCTTCAATCGTGATTTCAAATGTCTCTAAACATCTTTCAAGACTTATTACATAAGCAATTACGGGGTTTAAAAACCAAATCACACAAGAAGGTATACTAATGATCCCAATACTCATACTCGAATTAAATGCTAGAAGTAAAATCAAAATTGAAATTGCACTACCCATCCACATGGTCGCTATGAAATCTTTAAGCCTTTTCCCTAGTTTCACCTCCATGTCTGCAGCTGTCTGCCACTCTAGTAAATTTTTCTTGCTTACTTTTAACCTATATAATGTTCTAATTATGGCATCTAGCATCAGGTATGCTTGAAAAGGAATAAAGCAAAAAATCAAGAATACCTGTTGTATTGCCATCTTACTATTTTGAATTTTACCCGTTAAACTAATACCTTTAGCTGGAGAAACTACTGCTTCGGTTACATCAAACAGTATAGGTGCAAGTAGCGCAACAAAGGCTGTAATAAACCATTTATCCGTACCATCAGGCAATATGCCTGCTAGCGTAAGTATAAGCAAAATTGTAATAGAAGGTGCCAGTAAGCTCCTTCTCAAATTGTCGAATATTTTCCATTTAGCCATTTTGTTTATTGGTGAAGCTTTCTTAAGCCAAGGCAACAATTGCCAATCTCCTCTAGTCCACCGGTGTAATCTCATAGCACTGGAATTATAATAGGATGGGTATCCATCTATAAATTCCACATCTGTAACTAATGCGGTCCTAACATAGGATCCCTCTAGCAAGTCATGGCTTAATACAGTATCTTCAGGTATTTCATCTTTTAACATATAATTGAAAACATCTACATCATAGATTCCCTTTCCAGTAAAAATACCCTCTCCAAATAAATCCTGATATACATCTGACACCGCAGTGCTATACATATCTATCCCTGTTTCACCAGAAAATATCTTTGAAAATTGAGTTTTGTTTGCACTAAAAATAGATACCCCTATCCTTGGTTGCATTAACCCATAGCCACGGGAAACACTCTTTTTACTATAATTTATAACAGCGTTATTTAGTGGATGTGCCATAGCGCCTATTAGTTTTTTCGCAGAGTCCCTTGGAAGCATTGTATCTGCATCCAAGGTAATAACATACTTTACTGCTCTAAGGTCACGGGCATTTCTACTTATTACGTCATAACTAGTATTTTCGCTCCCTCTTAAAAACTCATTAAACTCCATAAGCTTTCCTCGTTTTCGCTCAAATCCTATCCACTTGTTTTCTTTTTTATTGTACTGTCTATATCTATTTAAAAAGAAAAAAATCGTTTCTCCATCTTTGCAATACTTTTTATTTAAACATTCTATGGCTAAAAGCCCTGCATCAACTACTGCTTTATCTCCTTTTTCCTCTTTAGTATCACTATCCTTAAAATCCCCAAGCAACATGAAATACAGGTTTTTTTGGGCATTGGCTAAATAGTATATTTCTAAATCATGTATTAACTCCGCTACCCTAGACGCATTATTTAATAAGGTTGGAATTACTACTACCGTGCTATATTTCTCCGGTATTGCTCCTTTAAAATTCATTTTCGGAATAAAAGAAGGAGTACTTAGAACACTTACACTCCAGTTAAAAATTGATATTGCTATTTCACTACAAGGCACTAATATGGCAATTACAGCTACAACATATCTCCATAGTGCTTTGTCATTATCATTTAATAGGCTGAGAACAATAAATATAGATACTATTAACAATGTAAATACAATAATAGTACCAATATAATAGTTTTCTATATTCTTCCTTATGTCACCTTTAAATCCTTGTATTCCAGTATCTTTATACCCTAATTTCCCCTTCAATTCATGTAGCCCTTCGTCTATCAAATAATACCCAACATGCCGTTTATAGGTATTGTTTTCTGTGGTCTCAATATCATTACAACATTCGATAACTTTTTTAGCTATAAAGGATTCTGGAAGCTTTGTGTATTTAGATATTTTTTCTATCTCATGTCTATACTTATCTCTTGATTTAAAATCCATTTCTCCGTAAATACAAGAGGGATCCTCCCTCAAAATACCCTCTACAGAACTTAGTTTTTCAAAATAATTTTTCCAATTTAATCCTTCAATGACTCTTATACTATTAATAGAATTTCCCATAGATATTTGAAAACTGGCCTCTATCTGATGTTCTAAGGATATAATTTTATCTGAACTTGTTTCCTGCGCGTGAAGTTTTTCATCTATAAAATGATAAACTTCTTTAGAATCAATACCATTATCCCTTAATAGTTTCAATAATCTTTCAGTAAAATGGGAATTGAATGTAAATTTTCCACTATTTAATAAAGATATCTCTGCGTTAATTTTACCTTCATTAAATGCATTGATTAACTGTTCTGCAACGAGCTCTGCCTCTTGTTTATCTTGCTCTGCTTTAACAATTTTCTCAGTTATCTTACTAATATTTTGAATTAAGGCTAATCGTAGCATTATAGGAATAGCCCAAAGTTCACCAGACGTCAGTACAGCGTTCTTTTGGTACGCCTTAATAAAATTTGCGATAACTGATTCATCCATCCTACCATCTGTGTGAGATACTATTTCAATTGCAATATGGTAAACCCTAGGATAGCCCTTCATAACCCCTTTGCATATCACCGGTAGATCATTATAATATGTTTGTGGCATGTTTTGTTTTATGCTCTTATACTCCTTCTCTACCAAGTAAAGATTATCCAAAAGCCATTCTGCAGCAGGTAATATCTCTTTTTTATTTTTTCCTTCTATATCTATATTCTCATAGCCTTTTAAAATCTTTGCATAACTTCTATCTAAATTACTAATAAGCTTTTTCTTACAATTAGTATTTTTGACATCAGCGTAATGGCGTGCTATTTCAGAGGCGTGTCTTTCTAAATCCTCTCTATTCACATTTATGCTTGGAACATCTTTTAGTAGATTTTCTTCTTTATAATAAAAAATTTTTTTTCTCACCAATATGTAAATCAAAATACTTATTACGACTATTGCCCCTAACGTAACATATGTCACTATAACCACCCTTTCAACACTTTTTGTCAATAATATTTATGAGTTTTAAAGCTTACTCAAATTATTATCTCCAACTAATTGTTTAATTATTAGTAAAAATAAAAGAAAAGAACCCACAATGAAACATTGTGAGTTCTTTTCTTTTATTTGTATTAAATTTTATAAAATTCTTCAAATGATCTTGTAACATAAGTATGGTCTATTACTCCACCTAGTTCTCTTATAGAATGCATAGCTAGAGTTGGGCTTCCCATATCTACTGAGCGTATATTTAAATGAGTTGAAGATATTGGTCCTATGGTTGAGCCACCACGAGCATCAGAACGATTAACAAATTTTTGTACTGGCACCCCTGCTTTTTCACAAACTAGTTCATAAACTGCATCAGAATTGCTATCAGTAGTATAGCTTTGACTCGCACTAATTTTTATAACTGGCCCTTTATTTAAATACGACTTATTTGTTGGGTCATTTTTTTCCGGACTGTTAGGATGAACAGCATGAGCATTATCTGCAGATATTACAAAAGATTTAGAAATCGCTCTTAAAAAATCTTCTCTATTTTTATCTAATGATATTGTAATACGCTCTAAGATATCAACTAGCATATTTGAGTCAGCCCCCTGCTTTGTTGAGCTTCCTACTTCTTCATTATCAAAACAAACCAGTACATTTGTTGCCTCTACTGCAGATGTTCTAGTTAGCGCTCTTATTCCTGCGTGTACCATAGCTAAATCATCTAATCTTGAACTTGAGATAAATTCATTATTTAGTCCGATAATTGAACCTTTATCATATTCATAAAGAAATAAATCAAAATCAATAATTTGTTTGTGTTCTACAGATAACTCACTTGCAATAGCACTAATAAGGTAATTATTTTTTTCTAATTCTTCGTTTACCATTGAAAGTAGTGGCAGTGTATCCTTTTGCTTATTTAGTTCAATTCCAGTATTTATATCTCTATTCATATGAATAGCTAAATTAGGTATTATCATTATAGGCCTTTTAACATTCACCAGCCTAGTTTCTGGATATAGAATATTTTCACTTCTTAAAGTTACCCTTCCAGCTATTGCGAGTGGCCTATCCATCCAAGTATTTAATATAGGCCCACCATAAACCTCTGTGTTTAATCTTACATATGTATCATCTACCACCATCTCAGGTGATGGTTTTATTCTAAAGCTAGGTGAATCTGTATGAGCTCCAATAATTTTAAAGCCATTTTCTTCGATTTCCCCTTTTCCAACTACAAAAGCAGTTAGTGCAGAATCGTTTTTAGTCACAAAATACTTTCCGCCTTTTTCAAGCTTCCACTTTTCTGCTTCCTTAATTTCCATAAAGCCTTCTTTGCATAGATCTTCTTTAGCTCTTGCAACAGCATGAAAAGCTGTTGGACTATCATAAATATAATCAATAAGATTTTGGGCAAATTCTAATTCATTACTCATATATATTCCTCCAATGCATATTAGGGGCATAAGCACTTTGCTTATCCCCTTCACTAGTATAACAAAAAAAATTATTATTTTTCTATAAATTCTAAATTAATGATATAATTAATTATCAAATATATGTTTAGAATTAATGATTAGAATTATACTATAATCTGAGGTGGGAAAATGTTATCAAAATTTTTAATTTCAAAATTCATAAAAAACTATCAAGATGTCACTAATAAAAAAGTAAGAGATTCCTATGGTTACCTAGGTGGCGTAGTTGGAATTATAGTAAACTTAATTCTTTTTGCTACAAAACTGATTATTGGAATAATATCAAATAGCATAGCGATTACTGCGGATGCCTTTAATAATTTATCAGATGTAGCTTCCTCAGTTATTACAATTCTAGGTTTTAAACTGGCTAGTAAACCACCAGACAAGCAGCATCCCTTTGGTCACGGAAGGCTTGAATATATTTCTGGACTTATAGTCTCCTTTTTAGTAATACTAGTAGGCTTTGAGTTTATTAAAACATCCTTTGATAGAATAATTCATCCCTCAGCCGTAATTTTCAAACTTATACCCTTTATATTAATATTAATATCTATAGGCTTTAAACTTTGGATTAGTGGATTTAATAAGACTTTAGGTAAGGCTATAAAATCTTCCGCACTAGAAGCTTCCTCCACTGATGCACTAAGTGACGTAATTAGTTCAAGTTGCGTTGCACTATCGCTACTTCTGTCTATTTGGATTGACTTCCCCATAGATGGATACATAGGTATACTAGTATCCCTTATCATAATATATGCTGGCTATTCACTTATTAAAGAAACTATGAATCCCCTGCTTGGAGAGGCTCCTGATGTGGCCTTAGTGGAAGGGCTTAAATTAAAGTTATTATCCTATGATTATATTACTGGTGCCCATGACTTAGTTATACATAACTATGGACCCGGTAGATGCATGGCTTCTGTACATGCCGAAGTTCCCTGTGATATTTCTATAATTACAATTCATGAAATCATAGACAAAGCTGAAAAACAAATCTCACAGGAATTTGACTTATATCTAGTCATTCACATGGACCCTATAAACACAAATAATAAAGATGTTAACATCTCTCGATTAGAACTTTTAGATGTATTAAAACTTTTCCCTGTAATAAAATCTATTCATGATTTTAGAATTGTAGGCGATGGTGACTATAAAAATTTAGTCTTTGATGTTGTAATTGATTTTAATTCAAGCTTTACCACAAATGATGAAATTAAATTAGCAGAAGAAATTAGTAAAGAACTTAACAAGTGTCATCCTAATTACAATATCGTGATGACACTGGATAGAAATTATTTAGGGGTACAGTAGGAAAAAAGTACATGGGAAACAGCCTAGTTTAACGAAGGTTAATCTAGGCTGTTTATTAAAAACACATTAGCTTTATTGAAACAAATAATAATGAAGAATCGAAAAAATAAAAAGAATAAAGGATATAGAAGAATAGGAGATTATTTTATGAATTAAGTTAGACTGAAACATACCAAATCACATAAGAATTTTTTCAAAATGCAAGTAAATGTAAATTGATGGGAGGGTAGATTAATGTATTCAAATGCTATTTCAACCGGGATTTCTAATTTCATATTATTTGCAGTTTTATTACTAATAAGAAAGATAGTACATAAAGAAGGTATAAAATCCTTTCTAATACATGTTGATAAAAGAGGTATAAGGTTACTTATAGAAGGAATTATTGTTGGTATTATTGGCTTTATAATTTATACACTAATTGTTTATTTATTTTGTGAAGGCACATATAATTTTCAAACTAATGCTTTGAAAAAATCTTCATTGTTATTTTTGATTTACGGGATAAAATTTTTGGCAGTAGCCTTATTTGAAGAATCACTTATTAGAGGATATATATTGCAAAAATTACTTAAGAGATTCAGTATAGTAAAATCTATAATCATATCTTCAGCAATTTTTGGAGGCTTACATTTTTTTTCATATTCATCAAGTTATTATTTCTGGATAGGAATTATAAATGCAAGTATTATAGGTATATTACTTTCAGTTATAGTAATTAAAACAAATTCATTAATGATGGCAGTGGGATTTCATATAACTTGGAACTTAACACAACGAATTTTATTTTTAAATAATATTTTTAATTATAATGTATCTGTTAATTTTAAGATAAGAGAGGGGTTACTATCAGGAACATATTTTGTACCTGAAGCAGGTTTAGCCGTGAGCATAGTTTTATTAATAATTAGCATATATATATATGTAAGGTTTAGACAAGAGAAAAAGACTGTTAAATGCATA
>NZ_JAENWL010000179.1 GCF_016650095.1 Clostridium sp.
AACGGGAAACTCACCACAAACAGCAAAAAAACAAACAAAACTGTCAATAAGTGCATAGAAACATCCTGCTGATTTAACCGGGATGTAGTTCAACATACACTCATCGCTGGGTCGTACCGACCGCTCATAGTTCTATTTATTACCAACTGGCTTTTCTATATTTTGTATATTTCTCTTCTTCGTTTAAATGCTTGTTTCCCACCTTCTAAAATCTCACAACAATCCTTTCTTGTTTCATCATTATCTATAGAACCTCTTTCCATAATTAAAGACCTAAGACTCGTGCTTTTTAGTGGTATTATTAGTTCTGCGTCACCAAGCACAGCAATATTAGGATTATGAGTTACAATTATAACCTGTCTAAATTCTTTAATCTTTCTAAGATTTGTTACAATAGACTTATAAATAAATTCACTATCTAAATTGTCCTCTGGCTGGTCAATTAATAACGGAACTTTACTTTTCGATTGAAGTAATATCGCTAAAAGGATAGATTGTTGTTGTCCCAATGATAATTGACTTAATGATCGGCAAATTGTTTGATTTTCTCCCTCTTCATTTATAGCTATTTTAGTTATAATTATACTCGGTTTGTCATCAAAATATAAAGAGTCAAAATCTTCATAATTGTGATTATCTTGTGCTTTAATTAAAAGCGAACTAATTTCTTCATCACTATACACTCTAACTGACTGGTTAGTTATTTCTTTCATGAAATTTAAATCCTTATTACGTACAGCTTGAGCAAACTCAATTGGAGTAATATTATTTACAAACAGTTCAGACTTTTTTAACAATCTCCATTGTGATAAGTTTTTGATAGCATTTTCGAATGTTGTAGAGTATTTACCCTGTTTATATTTTACCGATACAAAAAAATTATCGACACTGTTTTTAAGATTTTCGTTTATCGTTTTACCGAAATTCTGGTGTAAATAATAAATCTTATTTTTTACATCTATTCTTTTTGTAATTAGCTGACTCCGTACTTTTAGTAATTCTTTTAAATCAAATTCTTTCTTTTTTAAGTCCTTAAGTTTATTTTGATAAACAACAACATCTTTTGTTATCTGATTTATCTTCCCCAAATCGAAAGGGATTCCTTTTTCTTCCAATTCTTTTTTCTTTGCATCAATTTTAACTTGAATGTCTTTTTCCTTACTAGCCCAATCTGTTAATTGTATTTTTAATTCAGATATTTTCTCAGTCAATTCAGTACTTAATTCTGTTTGTGTTGTTGAAACTATTTCTCCAAACTTTTTTACTATTTCTTTGACCTGAAGAAAATTGTCTTTCCCTACTTTTATTTCCTCTCCATCTATGCTTTCAAAGTTGTCAAAAATAGTTTTATCCGATAAAATGTCTTTATATTTAGCTACTAGTTCATTTAAGTCATCACTAATACTTTTCCTAATTTTCTTTTCTTTAATTAATGCTAAATGAAAGTTTACAAGTTCATGAGCCTTTTCTTGTTGTAACTGACGTAACTTACCTTCTAAATTATTTTTCATTTTAGTAACCTCAGGTATTTGCGACACTTTTATTCGCATATCCCTCAACTTACTTTGATTGTCATTCAATTGCTCTCTATAAGTATTGTCTTCTGTATTTAAAACATCTAAGTCAAGAAAAGAGTTTAGAAAATCGATTAAAAACTGTGGATTTTTTTCACTAAATTGAATTGTTTTTGCAGTTTCTCCTTGACCATAACTTTCAATTTGTATTTTCGAGATTCCGTCTCTATCTGTTAAATTAATCGCTTTTGCATTCTTTTCCCTTGAAAAGTTTATTAGCTGACCGGTTTCGTCTTCATAGGTTAGCATAATTTGATCTGGCCATACTTCACAGTCGACAACAGACATTTCTGATTTATTTCCCGAACATTCTCTTATTGATTCTAACATTGTTGATTTGCCAGTTCCTCGACCACCAATTATACAAGTCAGATTATTACTAAAGTGTATTGCCTGATTATTTAACAATCCTCCACTTATATTCATTCCAATAAAATGTGGTAATTTTTCTGGAATAAAATTTTCAATACGAACTCGTGAATTACTAGACAATAACGCAATTCTAAAAGCATGAAAACTTAGAGTATCTAGTTTTAGTCTAGTTAACTTTGTTTCTCCGCTAGCATTAACACCCAATTTATCTAGATTATGAGCATCTGAAGACATTAGTTTTGGAAATTCAAAATCCAGCTCTAAATCTAAAGTTTCTATTCGTTCCTTTATAAAGTGCATTCTTTCTACTGCATGCTCAGTAGTATCTATGTTTGTATAAAGATTTACACTATCTTTTGAGCTTATTTCTAGACCTAGTAAATTTTCATGTTTAATAATAGCAGACATTTTGGGATCAAAACGATTAATAGTTTTTTCAAATCCAGAAGACAATTCTATATGAGCTAAAACTCCAATACCATTGTATTGTTTTGCAAAATTTAAACAATCTACAATTCCTTGAGTACAAGTTTCTCTATTATCAGAAATAGTTAATTTTCCTCTGAAATTTTTTAATTCTTCATATTTCTCAAAGTACAATAGTAAATGTCCTTGTAATGTAGAAACTTCAATACCAGGTATAACTAAAATGTTTTTATCCTCTGCATATGTTATTGCCTTCTTTACATTTTGTTCTTCATTATGATCTGTAATAGCAATAATGGATAACCCTTTATTTATTGCCGTATCCACAATATTCTCTGGAGTCATTGTTGTGTCTGTAACATCAAAAGAACCTTCATCACCATAACTATGGATATGTAAATCCGCTTTGTAAAATTTTGCGCCTGAATTTATTAAACTATAATCTATCATGTTTTTTTTAATCTATTAATACTAATGTTTTTTTTTGGCTTGTTGGTAACGGATGGCGATATGAAATCGTTGGGGATTCTAGGCTACTTGTCTGTCCAGTTACACCGAACTTGTTACGTGGTAGTTTTCTTGAATAACAACTTAAACCCCAATATTTTATATCGCATGTTACCAACTGGCCTTTATTCATTTTTAATTATTTTATTTATCAATTTTGCAGTACTTCGTGCGGTTGGCTTTTAAAGCGACTTGGCAATGTGTGTGGCTGTGAAGCGTAAGCTATCTAAAATCATTATGGAATTCTCTTTTCATCTCATTTCTAATCCTTAAATCAAAGTTTCCAATCTGATAATTAGCATATTCTTTATGATCATAATAATTTAGTCTATTAGTAAGACTATCGAGCAATGATACAACATTCTCCCAAGTCTTTTTCGCTCCTTCTAAAATTGGGATATAACTTCCAGACCAACTATTACTTCGTCGAGTAATTTCTAGATTTTTAAATAATTCAAAATTACTATTCAATTTTAAGAGTCTTTCCAAAAAATCAATTTTTAATCCTACATATTTATAGCAGATGATACTAAAAACAACATTCATATACTTGTCATTCAAATGTTTTTCATCTATGATTTTCTCCAAAAACTTTATTGGTTTATTACCGTATTTATCATTTGAGCTAGGGAAGAAAGCCGCAATAGCCCGTTCTGGATAATGATAAGTTTTAATAGCTAAAAAGTATTCGAATATAGCATTGATAATTTCCTTATAATTATTTAACTCCCAGATAAAATCATATTGCATAAGTTCTAAATCATGATAAGAAATTCTTTCAGGAGAATTAACCTCTAAAATTCGGATAATAATATTTGAATCACGTTCTATTAGTGTTTTAAGGATATTGTTTTTATAGTCAAAACTTTGTTCAATTTTATTCGTTAATAAATAGGCTTCAACAATTAGATCAAATGAAAAATTACTAAATGAAATACATTTTTCAATAAACTGTACACCAACACTAATTTGAACATTTTCTTTTTTTATTTTATTTAGTACTATCTCAAGAACCTCGGAATAAATGACTTTTTCTTCTTTTAGTTTTTTGTAATTACTTATAAAAGTTAGATCACAGAATATATATCGCGATTTTATAGATTTAATTGTGTTCAATAAATCCGAATAAAGCAGAAATAAATGTTCACTATTTACAGTGTCAATACTTAATGTTTGATGAAAACAGAACTTTATATTATAATTTAAACCTTTAATTAATTCAAAAAGGTTAAAATATAAGTTAGGGAAGGTTTGAATAAAACGATTAAAGACATAAGTAAAATTGAGATTAAAACGATATTTTTCAAAGTTTAATTTTAATACTTGTATGAAAAGATTTGCATTCGTTTGTGCTAGGTTACGAAATATTGCATTCAGAGAATTAACATATTGCCATTCTATGTTTTCCTTACTTACTTTTTTTACATTTTCCAAAATTAAAGATATATCTACAAAAAGTATATCGTAGTCTTTTATGTTAAAATTAGTGAAATATTCTTTTAACTCTTCTTGGTAAAGTTTTTCCTCTTCTTCCCATCCTAGTTCTCTTTTCCTTTGTCTGTCTCTTTTTAATACTTCAGCTAATTGATATAACTTACTTTTATAGTCGTACTTAATTTCATTTGTATAATCAACTTTTAACCAATCTAACCCTTCAAGAATATTTTGTAATACAAAACAATCTTCAAATACATCAGGCTCAAAATGTTTATTAATTATCTGATAAATAAAATGTAAGTCATGTTTTAATAAATCATTAGAATGTTTATATTCAAAATAGTTAATTCTAAACATTGTTTGCAGAATTGTTGATTTATTAGCATCCTTCAAAATATAATTGAAGCATTTGGCTCTAAATGATTTGATAGATTTTGAAAGCTTTAAATGAAATGTCCATAATGTTATTGCTCTTCCATTTCCTTCATCTTCGTTATATTCTAGTTTTAGAAAATCTGGAAGGATTTCAATTAAAACATTCTCATATATTTCTTTATTCTCATTTCTATGATTTTTTTCTAATAAAAAATCAATAAGTAAATGTTGAATACGATCGCCATATATGTAACCTAAACGTGTAAAGTTAAATTTAGTTTTAAGACAATAAATTACAGCTGGCATTTTAGATGGAACTTTTATTGCATAATAAAACATAAGTTCCAATGCATCCTTAAAAAATTCATCACTATGATATCTGAATCGAGATAAGATTTCAAGGTCTTTCCCCGTTCCATAGGAGAATTCATTTAATTCATAACTATATCTATATTCTATTGTTAATTCTTTTTCTTGATTATCAATTTGTTTCTTTAAGAAATTGATTACTTGTGGACTTAAATAGAACCAAAATAAATCAAGATACTTTAATGAATTTTGATTTTCACCTTGTTTCTCAATATCTAACCATTTTTTTAAAATTAATGGTTTTAACTTTTTCTCTATATGCTTGTAGTTGAAAGTCTCTATAATAGGAACAATAGTGTCAGTGATTCTGTTTTCATAGTCCAAATAATTATTAAGAAAGAAATTAAAATTTAAAGTTTCATTATCAATGACAGTTTTATAGAAAATATAAGTTGAAAATATCTGGTCTGATATTTTAACAACTTGTTGTTCGAACAAGTCAACTAATTCGGATTCATGCAAAGCATAACAAATCTCCCAAAACTTATTTTCTTCAACTTCAAGACTTTTAAAAATAAAATCACATAGTTTACGATTTTCTCTGTCAATTAGAGAAAAGAAAGATATTATTGCTAACGATTTCTGTGCTATTGGTTCTTTTAAAAGTTTAACTTCTTTAAATAAAGGTTCAAAATATTCATCATAAATCTGGGAGGCATCATTAAGTTCTAATATATTTTTAGCTTTAAGAGCAACTTTTGCACACATAATTGCCAATCGTGCATTTCCTTGAGCTATTTTTATAATTCTATCAACATATGATGGTTCATTAATTTTAAAATCATCCGATTGGATAATATTTTTAATTTCATCATTTGAAAATGCTCCAATTTCAAGCGATACAGAATTGTAATTTACAGCAATAGACTTTACCTGAGGTAATGCATAATTTCTTACAGTAACTACTACTTTTAACGTTTTTGAAGCTCTTTCTTCAAATAAATTTAATATCCATTGGAAATTCTTGGCTAATCTATTTGCATCATCAACTAGTAGTACATATTTTTTATCAATTCTGACAATAGTCTTAAGATCTTCCCATATTGGAATCCCTTTATTCCCGATACATAAAAAGGAGAATCCATTTTTATCTGCATAAAGTTTTGCAAGTTCAATTGCAAACTTTGACTTTCCAATTCCAGGAGCTCCATGAATTAATAATAAATCATTTGTTTCTAAATGTTTTAACCCATCTTCTAATTCCTTAACCCTGCCCAAAAAGATATTACTTAAGGGTGTTGAGATTTTATTTTTTTCATAGTTAGCAATAAATTCAGAAGGTTCTTGAATTTGACCAGTTCCTACTTTGATTCCAACGTAAGTTCCTAAAATTGGATAATCAAGTACTGCAAAAGTTAAATCTCTTATCCCTTTTAAATAAAGAATACATTTTGGATTATGTCTTTTACATAACTCTTCAAGATTTTTCTTTTCAACTGGTTTAATACGTTCAGTAAAGCATAAAATTACTTTATCAATTTCTTCTTTCTTTAAACCTGTCTTTGAAGTATCGAAGCAGTTTTCAATATCTGATTTTAATTTATTATAAAAACTTTGACCTTTTTTTAATCTTTCTCTTGTAGTATATTCAGCAAAAATTAGTTCATTTTCAGCACTAGTAAAATATGAATCAGGAATACCTTTTCTTGACTTTTCTTTACCAATAACACTACCAATCGGTGTGATTGTATTTGGATTCAGTTTCAGATACAAAAAATGATTACAAAATTCTTGAAAGATGTCTCCATTAATCCTATCTAAAGCATTTTCTATTTGTACGGAGTCTATCATATGCTGTAGTTTGTTGGAAAAGAAATAGCTCTTTTGCAAATTGAAGCATCAACTTGTGTGTTGGAGCTTGTAAATGTGCTATTTGTGCGTTGGTTGTTCATTTTTACATTTTTCATTGCTAAATTACTACTGTATTTTATTTCTTAGGCTTGTTGGTAACGATTCGATAACCCAACAAGTTGATTTATTTCGATTATATAACTTTGGGTTATTTCCATATATCCGGGGATAACCCAATGTTTTGTTTGTTTCATTCAAATATTTTATTCAAAGTATTCTTTAATTTGTTTATATAGCCT
>NZ_JAENWL010000141.1 GCF_016650095.1 Clostridium sp.
TAGTTATAGAATGGACGATTTGACTGTACCATTACTTGAACTAGGGCTTACTGGAATGATTGGAAAAGGGCTTAGAAGCCAAACGGTAGTAGACTCAATGAAAAAGAATGGTGCTATCTACTTTGCTGCAATCGGAGGAGCGGGAGCTCTAATTTCTAAATCAATAAAAGAATGCGAAATTATTGCATTTGAAGATTTGGGACCGGAAGCAGTTAGAAAACTTACTGTAGTAGATTTTCCGGCTGTAGTTGTAATAGACTCAGAAGGAAATGATCTTTATGTAACAGAGAGAAAAAAATATCAGAAATAGTAAATGTAATTTAAAGAAGGGTAGCGATATATATTGCTACCCTTCTCATTTTATCTTAAGCCAATAATTCAATTACAAGAGGATTTACCTTTCTACTATCATACTTTCCTTTTAACTTAGGCATAACAGCCTTCATAACCTTTCCCATGTCGCCCTTGCCCTTAAAGCCATTTTCCGCGATAACTTCAATGAGGATTGCTTTTGCTTCATCGTCAGTTAATTGCTTTGGCATATAAACTGTGAACATTTCGATTGCAATTTCTGATTCGGCTATAATATCTTCTTTATTAGCTTGCTTCGCATAACCAAGAGTCTCATTTAATTGTTTAATTGTTTTCTCGATAATAGCAATTAACTCATCATCTTCAAGTTCTTTCTTTAAATCCAATTCTTTATATTTAACGGCAGCCATTAAAGTCCTCAAAGCAGTCAGTCTTATCTTATCCCTACTTTTCATATATTTAATAATATCGTCTTTCAATGTTTGTTTTAACATATGTATTTGCCTCCTAATTAATTTAGTGTTTTTCAGTAAGGTATCTTAGTTATTATCAAAAATACACTTATATATACATATTATACACTTATCACTTCAATTTGACTAAATAATTACCTTGCTTTGCGCTTAACGTGTAATCTTATTATCTCCACGAATTATCGCTTAGTCCGTAAGTTGTATCTAAATTAAGCGTTGCGCCGTGAACAGTACCATGTCCATTGACTATAGCCATTTTCCTCAAGCGAACATCTTCAGAATTATTACCTGAATCATCTGCTACGGCATTTGCAATAACTCCTAAGAGATCTTTTTCAGCCATGCTAGGTGTTTTCTCAAGAGCGGTATCAATAGTTATTGTAGGATTCGGTCCTATGCTTCCATTCTGCGTTACAATATCAAAAGCAAGAGCAAAGCCTCTTATGGAATCTAAATTGTACTTTTCACAGATAAGCACTGCTTGTTTAACTGCATATACTTCAGCATCTGCTTCAATATCTATAAAGTCTTGATTATTGCATAAACTATCAAACTGTGAATACCAAGGTTCAATAATTTTATTTGCGGAATCATTAATGTCCTTAGCCCATGTAAGCTGATTTTCGGGTGTGTCAAGTATCATATCATATATAATATTATAGTTTGTTCCAAAAATGCTTTTCATCTCAGCATTATGTTCTCTGTCCATTCTATTTAGGATAGGCTGCAAGGTTACTTGACGTATATTCCATTGAAAGTATCCCAAAGATAAGCCTTGTCCATCAAAATCTCCCGCGATTTGATTAGAAATGTCAACTTCAAATTGCTTAGTAATCTTTTTAGCAGTATTAACTGCAGTATCTGATGGTGAAGTATAAGTTTGTATATATTCATCAAAAACATATGCAACGCTATTATTATAAATAATTTTATCCCATCCATTATCAATAGACAAAATTTCAACCTTTTCAAAATTATATAGAACGTCTAGTATAGTCCCGTTTAAATTCGGAGCTGATCTTACCTTTAGATCATCTTTAAGTGATTGATTATACACATATCCTTTTTTAGTAGTACTATTATTAACAGTAACACTACAATTTGCAGTTTTACTTCCATCTACAGTAGTTGCTGTAATAATTGCTGTTCCAGGACTTACAGCTGTTACAACTCCATTAGTTACAGTTGCTATATTTGGATTTGAGCTTGTCCATGTTACCGCCTTGTTTGTTGCGTTACTTGGAGATACTGTTGAAGTTAAAGTATCTGCAGCTCCTACTGCTAAGTTATCTGTAGTTTTATTTAAGATTACCGATGTAACATTTAAATCCTCATTTACTACTACATCTTTATCAGCGGCGTCAAAATTAATTTGGTTAGTAGCACTTTTATAAATTACAGCTGGGATAGAACTTGCTTGTACGACTTTCGCTGTAAGGTTGTCTAACCAATTTCCTTCGAAATCTTTAACATAAACTGCTCCACCTGTAACTAGTGCATCACTTATTTCTTCAGCATTTGCTGGGGCGTTAGCATATTTTAAGTCGAAAGCTTTGCTACCTATTACAACAGTACCCTCCGACATTGCAGCAAAAGCTGTGAAAGATGTTGTTCCTGCCATCATCAAAGCAGCAAGAATTGAAGTTGTAATTTTCTTGTTCATAATTTATACCTCCGTATATGAGTTTAAGCTTTATATTATTTATAACGGTTATTCTAACGTAACTTATTATTAAAGTATACCACTATATTCCATGATATACCTACTCATATAGAATATTGATTATAAAGAAAGAGTCACCAAAAGAGGAGTAAGGTGTATGTTTGTGGTTGGTTTCTAATTCCAAAAAAATGTGTAAAAGATTCAGAGGGCAATTTATTTTGCCCAGATTATATGTTTGAGTTTAAGACAGTGTTGATGAAGACTTAAAAATTCCAGGGGAAGAGGAAATAACTATAAGAGGCAAAAAAGGATCAGCTATGGAGGACATTAAATGCATTTCATGGAGTGAGGATGATCTTATGATGGACGGATTTACATTGTGTAAAAATATAAAATGGTTAAATGAAGAGCTTTACCAGCACATATGGGAAAGTATTGATGTGAATGGCAATAATACTGTTACTGTTCATATTAAAGCTCTTAGAGAGAAGATAAAGGACAATATAAAGGACTCTACCTTTACTCAAACAGTATGGGGGACGGGTTATAAGTTTATAAGAGAGAGACATATGAAACTGAAAAAATGGCTTAGTTTGTCTCATTTAATTATAATGCTAGCTCCGATAATAACGGCTGCAATACTGTTTAAAGTCATCGTAGATTACAATAAAAATAATGATTTAAGAGATTATTTACTCATTATGAGTAAATTTAAAGTCTATGAAGATAAAATACAAAGCCCTGAAATATATAATACAAAGGTATTAGGGGTTGCGTATTTGTAGCACATCTGAGGCGCCTTTTTACTGATTTTATCTTAGTATTTATTAAAAAGTTTTTCTACTTCTTTTACAAAACTTGCATCTAACCCTTTTGAAAATTTATCGAAATCTTTTTTATCAATAGTTTTTTGAACACCTTGATTTTTCAAAACACTGTCAAGATTAACTAAAACTTCTTCGAAATTCTGGTCGTTACTGTCCATTGAGCCTCCGCCTAAAAGATCTGTTGTTTTATTGTTTTTTAGTGTTATTTTGTAAGAAGGATCATATGAATCTTTAGATTCCACAATACAAACATTAACACTTTTAATATCACTATAACTGTAGAGTACGCCAATGGGCGAAATAGGAGAGCCTATTTTTATGCTATCACTATACAAAATAGTATAGCTTGTCATGCCACAATAGATAGCGATAATTAAAGCTGGTAAGTAACATTTTTTTATTATTTTATATACTTTCGTTATTATATTTAATACTTGAACTAGAAAAATATCTAGCTTATTGTTATTTAAATCATCAAGTAATATTTTATCCTGGTAATCAGTAACTACAGCAGTATCAACCTCTTCTGGTAATTTCACTATCCGGTCTTTTCCTTTGAAAAACTTTTCTATTAATTGAAAGAAAAGATATATAATTAAAACCATAATCATTGCAGAGGGTACCATGTTTATTGGGCTTGATATAAACAGCAAGTAGTTACCTCTACAAAATATTAAAGATTGTAATAAGAAAAATGTGATAAGTGTTGTAAGTGCAATTACTATGGCTAATATAATAATCCCTAAAAAAAACAAAATACTGATAGCTATAAATTTTAATATTTTCATTGGTGACCCTCTTTCAAACCAGTCTTTCTTGTTTTTAAACCATTAAATCATAAGACTTTTTAGCTTATTATATCATTTTTCAATAGGGGTAAATAGTAATATATATATCTTTGAATTTCTTAGAGTGTATAAAAAAGCTGATGCACAATAAAATAATAAATGAATATATTAATTACTAAGAGTATGAATAAGAGGGTAATTAAATGTGGATTTATTTAGTTGAACCAGGTGATACTGTTTTGTCAATCGCGTATAGATATGGAATTTCATCACAAAGTATTATCGAAGCAAATGTACTTCAAAACTCAGATCAGTTATTTATAGGGCAGACCTTGGTTGTCCCATTATGTGAAATGAATTATAGAATGATTCCTAATGATAATATGTGGCCTATTAATGGGAATTATGATTTGGGAAACTTAAGAATGCCCGCACCAGGAGCTCCAACTAAACTCACAGTACAAAGAAATACAGTAAATAGTGTAGCGCTTTTTTGGGACCATGCGTATGACTCTATAAAGGTTAGTGGGTATTATGTTTTGAGAAATAATATTCCTATAGGTTCTACCCCAAATCGAGTATTTATTGATAAAACTATTAAAATTGGTCAAGTCTATAATTATAAAGTCACAGCTTATACTTTAGACAAAATTTTCTCAGGCTATAGCAATAATGCAAGAATAAATATTACACCTTCTCCTGGCATAATATTTTGGTCAAAAGCTAACCAATATTCAGGCTTTTTAAAAGGTACAGATGTTTCTTTTTATACACCAGAATTAGACTGGAATAAAATTAAGAGCGATGGAATATCATATGTTTACGTAAGGGCAGGTAATAGTGTATTAAATAAGGGCTATAATCCAGATTTTATGGCAGAAAAACATACATTAGGAATAAAATCTGCAGGCCTGCCAGTAGGGTTCTACTATATTCCACACTGGTCTAATTTAGATTATGATTTAAAAAAAGCTGAAGTTGAGGCTGAAAAATACGCTGACCACATATTTAGTCTTATGGGCAAAGCTGGTATAAGTGGGTATGGGGACTTACTTCCTGTCTTAGATATAGAACCTCCTCTTGGTTCAATTGATGTGGGACTTACTGGAAAACAAATAATTGATTGGGCTAGAGCATTTTGTGACCATTTTAAATCATATACAGGCAGAACAATAATGATATATACAAACAGGTCGTTCTTTAATGACTGGAATATTAAACCAGATATTATTACAATAAATAATTTACCCCTTTGGAATGCAGAATACTATCAATTTAATAATTATTTAAAGTATAGTGATGATACGCCTAGAAGCTTTGGGGGATGGAGTGGTTGGAATATTTGGCAATTCACACAATCCGCAATCATTGGTGGATATAAAAACATGGACGCAAGTTGGTGTCGTTCTCTTGATTTATTAATGCTACCGTCTGAACCAACAAATCTGATTGGGAAAAATGTGTCTCCAAGTACAGTAAATTTGAGTTGGAATAAAAACACTGAAATAGATCTAAAAGGATATAATGTTTATAAAGATGGTGTTTTAATTTCAACAACTAATAATAATTTCACCACAGTAACTGGTTTAAAAACTGGGAAAACATATAAATTTAAGGTTCAGGCACTAGATATATTTAACGATGTTTCAAAGTCGGTATCAGAAGATGTATATATTTCTAAATAAAAACTAAAATAAGAAAGAGAACATTTCAAAATATAAGATTAATTTGATATTAAGGTTATGAATTTTATAATTTATAACCTTTTTTCAGTTCGCTCAACAGTAAGAATACAATCGGCAATATGATTTGCTTTTTATTTTTAATTTTGTGGAATAATTAATAACTCAAGTTGAATTTAATACATTATTTTACAAAACAATAGAAAACTTTACAAAAAAGCATTTAATTTTCAAATAATTATTGAGTTATTAGAGTATTATGGTTACAATTGGAATTAGATATGTACAGGAATTGAAATTTTTACACTGAAATTATTTTTAAGTACATTATTTCCTGCATATAATTCTATAAAAACAAGGAGGAGACAATCATGTCTAGTCAAAAAAATGAAGAGAAAGAATTTAAACCGTACATTTCTGCGGATAAAGTCTTACCAGAATTTACTCTAACCGCAGTTTTACTTGGTATTATAATTTCAGTTGTTTTCGGTGCGGCTAATGCGTATCTAGGATTAAAAGTAGGTATGACAATTAGTGCATCTATTCCCGCGGCCGTAATTTCAATGGGAATTATTAGAGGTCTTCTTAAAAAAGAATCTATACTAGAAAACAATATGGTTCAAACAATTGGATCAGCCGGTGAATCTCTGGCGGCAGGTGCTATTTTCACATTGCCAGCCATGTTTATTTGGATGGAAGAGTGGAATGAGGGTGCACCAAGCCTAATAACCATAACAGCCATTGCTTTAGCTGGAGGAATTCTTGGAGTTCTTTTCATGGTTCCATTAAGAAAAGCGTTAATTGTAAAAGAACATGGCACATTGCCTTATCCAGAAGGTACAGCTTGTGCTGAGGTATTACTTGCTGGAGAAGAGGGCGGAGAAAAAGCCAAAATTACATTTATAGGACTCGGAATTGGTGCCGCATATAAATTTATGACGGGTGGATTTAAATTATTTCCTGGCGAAATAGAAACTGCTATTCCGGGTTATAAAGGAGCTGCCATCGGGGCGGATGTTTTACCAGCATTACTAGGTGTTGGATTTATAATTGGACCTACAATTTCTGCATATATGTTAGGTGGAGCAGTTCTTGGATGGTTTGCATTGATTCCTTTGATTTCAAACATTGGAAGCATGGGGGTTGTAATTTTATACCCAGCAACTGTACCAATCTCTCAACTAGACTATTGGGGAATTTGGGATAATTACATAAGATATGTGGGTGCGGGAGCAGTTGCATTCGGTGGTGTCTTTAGTTTGATCAAATCAATACCACTTATTGTAGGTACCTTTAGGGATGCCATGAAGGACTATTCTAAAAAATCTGGCGGAAGTACCGTCAGAACAGATCAAGACATGCCAATGAAATTTGTAATAATTGGTGTTTTAGTTGTCATTCTATCTATGATGATGACAAAAGTTATCCCAGTAGGATTTGTTGGAGCTGTATTAATTGCAATTTTCGGTTTCTTTTTTGCAACAGTTTCTTCAAGAGTAGTTGGTCTTGTAGGTAGTTCTTCAAATCCTGTATCAGGAATGACTATTGCTACATTGATTGTTACAGCTATAGTTTTTAAAGCCACTGGAAACGATGGACATGCTGGAATGATTGCAACGTTATTAGTAGGTGCCGTTATTTGTATTGTTGCTGCCATGGCAGGAGATACATCCCAGGATTTAAAAACTGGTTTCTTAGTAGGAGCAACACCAAAGCTTCAGCAATATGGTGAACTCATTGGTGCATTAGCTGCAGCATTCGCTATAGGTGGTGTTTTGATATTATTAAATAATGCATGGGGATTTGGAACACCAGAATTGCCTGCACCTCAAGCAACACTTATGAGATTAGTTATAGAAGGCGTTATGGGTGGAAACTTACCTTGGAATCTTGTTTATGCTGGAGTAGGTATCGGAGTTGCACTTGAATTATTAGGATTACCGGTATTACCAATAGCGATTGGTCTATATCTTCCAATCCATTTAAGTACACCTATCATGGTCGGTGGATTAATTAGAGGAATACTAAACAAGAAACAAGAGAAGCTAGAAGCGTTAGGTAAAGGAATCGATAACATTAAAGACAAGATTGATTGTGGAATTCTTTATGCTTCTGGATTAATTGCAGGTGAAGGGTTATTAGGTATACTACTTGCAGTATTTGCAGTATTTGAATTGAATTTTGACCTTGGTATTGATTTAGGACAAATAGGAGCATTGTTCTTCTTTGGTCTACTAGTATTATCTCTCTTGAAGTATTCTATATTTAAGAAAGATAAAATTAAGCAAGAGAAAAGTTAAGTAAAATAATTATTTGAAAGAAATACTATAAAGAGGATATAATAAATATCCTCTTTAAAACTTATGAAATACGAGGTGTAATCATGGCCAAAAAAATAAATAAAAATGCAAATTTTTTGGAGTTGGTGCCTTTTAAGAATAGGGACCAGAAATGGGAAGTAAAAGATGATGGATTGGTTCAGATTATTGTTATGAGGGATGGTTTAATAGAAAGAGCTGTGAGGATGTTTTTCAAAACACCAAAAGAAATGAAAATTGATTTAGATGCCCAGGGCAGTTGCGTATGGAA